>CAIYHK010000282.1 GCA_903925985.1 uncultured Actinomycetes bacterium | reverse complement strand
TGTGAGTAAGCCTGCAGATCCCAGCCAATGTTTGCAAGAAGCATTGGATTGCGCGCAAAAGCAACTGCAATCGAAGTCCCAAGCTCAAGGGTGCTGGTGTGTTCAGCGGCCAATGCCAGTGGCAGGAATGGATCATGGTTGGTCTCAGCAGTGAAGCCACCTGAATACCCACCTGCCTCTAGTGCACGTGCATTCTCAGCTACATGCGAAAGATTTGTTCCTATGTGTCCATCAACCTTCATATTTCCCCTCTTCTTGATTGAGTCTTCTACTCATTATCCCTTAGAAATTGTTCGAATTCGGCAGCGATGTCATCGCCAGTTGGCAATTCATCGTCGTAGGCGATTTCCATTTGTCGCAACATCTCAACATGCTCGGTATTGGCAGTTACTAAGTGATCTAATTTTTCGCGTTGTTGATCAGCCTCGTACTCGAGTTTTTCCAACGGCGTGATTACACCAGTTACTGCAGTGAGCGATTGCAATAAAGCGATAGTGCCTGCTGGATATGCGCCAGAGGAGAGATAGTGGGGAATTTGCGCCCAGATCGATATTGCAGGGATTCCAGAGTCCGCAAAAGCGTGTTCCAGCCACGCGGTCACACCTGCAGGTACATCCACGGAGTTGTGTAAGAACCCGTACGCATCCCGAAGCTCGAGATTCGGTGTGGTACTTGAGAGTCGCGACGGTCGTGTGTGAGGGGTGGCATACGGATATGCACCAAGCCCCACCATCATTCGCACTTTCAAACGCTTGGCAAGATCAACAACATGAGTGGCGAATGCAACCCAGGAGGTGTCCGGCTCGGGGCCACAGAGGAGAACAAAATCATTACCCGCTTGATCGGTGCCGTAATAGAGCTCGGGCACAGACCAGTTCAGTGACTTGTTGATGCCATCGCGGATTTCCATGATTGGCCGTCGTGCCCGGTAATCAATGAACATGTCGGGATCAAATGAAGCCAAGAGCACTGTGTCGTGTGAGCCCTTCAAGGTTTCCATTGCGGCATTGGCCGCCCCCGATGCATCAATCCAGCCTGTGAGCATCACGATCATCACTGGATTGTTGAGCACGGGGAGATCGGTGGTCAGGTTGTACGGCACGGACACGTATTGAAAGTTACCTGACACGGGTCGTATAAAGGTGTGGGCGGTAGGGTGAAATGTATGTACGTTGACGTCACAGATGACACTTTTCAAACCGAAGTGATTGATCGCTCGATGTCCACCGCCGTTGTTGTGGACCTCTGGGCAGAATGGTGCGGCCCGTGCCGCACACTTGGGCCGATCCTGGAAAAGGTTATTGACGAAACCAATGGGGCTGTGGTCCTCGCGAAGGTTGATGTTGACAAAAACCCAGCCATTGCGCAGGCATTTCAGGCTCAATCGATTCCCATGGTTGTTGCCATCAAAGATGGACGCCCGGTCAATGGTTTTGTCGGTGCGCAACCCGAACACGTTGTTGCACAATTCGTGAGTGAACTCACACCCAGTGCTGAAGAAGTGATGGTTGGCGATCTCATCGACGCTGGTGATGAAGAGAGCCTGAAGCGTGCTCTCACCATTATTCCTGGTCACGAAGAAGCAACAGTTGTACTTGCTGATCTTTTGATCACTGCGGGACGCCAAAACGAGGCACTTGAGTGGCTCGCCAAAGTTCCTGAGACCGATGCTGTGCGTCATTACGCCGCGATGGCGCGACTCGCAACTAATCCGGTGGACAACTACGACGCCGAACTTGAGCGCCTTCTGCCAAATGTGAAGCTTGATGAAAATGTGCGTCAAGAGTTTTTGGACATTCTCGAAGCAATGGGTTCAGCAGACCCACGCGTTGCACAGTGGCGTAAACGCCTCACTTCAGCGCTCTACTGATAGCGCCGCACACAGATAAGCCTGTGGGCTTCCGCGGGCGTTAGCGCGAGTCGCACTTTCTCTGCGGAGGAGTGCATGGGCGAAGAAACCACATCGCCAGAATCAAAAGAAGCCACGTGGCGTCCGAATCCAAAAAAGAGTTTTCGCGACCAGCTTGATCAGATT
>CAIYHK010000281.1 GCA_903925985.1 uncultured Actinomycetes bacterium | reverse complement strand
TAATCAGCTTGCCGTTGGGGGTAGCTGCGGCTGTTTACCTTGAGGAGTTTGCCCGCAAAGAGCGCTGGTACAACCGCCTGATTGAACTCAACGTGCAAAACCTTGCCGCAGTTCCCTCCGTGGTTTTTGGCATTTTGGGTCTTGCTTTCATCAAGCGTGGCGCCTTGAGCTTTGGCTCAACAGTGTTGACGGCTTCATTGGTGTTGGCGATGTTGGTTCTACCAACAGTTGTCATTGTCTCGCGTGAGGCAGTTCGCGCGGTGCCGGACTCGCTGCGCCAGGGAAGCCTTGCCCTTGGTGCTACCCAATGGCAGACGGTTAGCAAGCAAGTTCTTCCTAATGCTTTTCCGGGGATCCTTACCGGAAGCATTCTTTCGGTGTCACGCGCACTTGGTGAGTCTGCACCATTGCTCATGCTTGGCGCACTGACATTCATCACGTTTAACCCAGATGGTTTGGATAGTCAATACACGGTGTTGCCGATCCAGATTTTCTCCTACATCAGCAATGCCAAGAGTGATTTTGAACCCCTTGCGGCGGCATCCATCATGGTGTTGTTGATCATGCTCTTGGTCCTTAACTCGGCAGCAATTTTGCTGCGCAACAAATTTCAGAAGCGGTGGTAGTGATGGCAGAAGTACAGCAACCGACAGATACAACCCAACCCGACTCGGTGGTGCTGTCGTCGAATCAATTGAGCGTTTTTTACGGTGATTTCTGCGCGGTGCGTGATGTTGATCTGGAAGTACGGCGTGGAGAGATAACTGCGTTTATCGGGCCGTCTGGATGCGGCAAATCAACCGTATTGCGTTGCTTCAATCGCATGAATGATCTCATCCCTGGGGCAAGAGTTGAGGGACGCGTTGACTACCACGGCATTGATCTCTATGGTGCCGATGCCGACGCGGGCGAGGTTCGCCGTCGCATCGGAATGGTCTTTCAGAAGCCAAACCCGTTCCCGAAGAGCATCTACGACAACGTCGCTTATGGTGCACGTGTAACTGGGATCAAAAAGAATTCAGAGCTCGACGCAATTGTTGAAAAGTCACTCCGTGGCGCCGCCCTTTGGGATGAAGTTAAAGACCGGCTGAAGACCTCCGCAATGGGGTTGTCTGGCGGACAACAACAGCGTTTGTGTATCGCGCGATCAATCGCAATCGAGCCCGAGGTGTTGTTGATGGATGAACCGTGCTCTGCGTTGGATCCGATTGCAACTGCGCGTATTGAGGACTTGATGGATGAGATCAAGCAGGACTACACGATTGTGATCGTTACACACAACATGCAACAAGCCGCTCGTGTGAGCGACAGAACTGCATTCTTCACAACCGAGGTCAATTCAGAAAGCGATCGTCGTACTGGCGTGTTGGTTGAATTTGATCGCACCCAGAAAATGTTCTCGACACCCGTCGACGAAAGAACCGAAGCATACGTAACAGGAAGGTTCGGCTGATGGCAGAACTACGCAAAGGCTTTCACCACGAGTTGGATGAGGTCAAACAAGAGGTACTGAGGCTTGCAGCCTCCACCACGGAGTCAATTGCTCGGGCGACGAACGTGATCCTGAGCGGCGACCTTGAAGGTGCTGACTACCTGATTCAGTTTGACGATGAAATCGATGCAAGATCAGTTGATCTTGAGGATCGCTGCTACCAGATACTTGCGCTGCAGGCACCAGTGGCAGGAGATTTACGTCAAGTTGTAGCACTTGTGAAAATGGTCGCCGAGATTGAACGATCTTCGGACCTAACGGTGAACATCTGTAAAGCAGCACGGCGTATTTATGGTCACGAACTCGATCCCAAACTTCGAGGAATCATCGCCAAGATGGGCGATCAAGCACAGCAACTATTCGCCGCAGCTATTGAGGCCTTTGAAACGGGCGATGTTGCTAAGGCATCTGCCTTGGACGACATGGACTCTTATTTGGACGGACTGCAACGCCAATTTGTCCAGGCAATATTGGAATCGCATTCCGCGGGCCACATTGAATTGCAAGTAGCGATTCAACTTGCGGTTGTCGCTCGGTTCTATGAGCGCATTGGTGATCACGCTGTAAATATGGCAGAGCGCGTGTTGTACATGATCACCGGCTGGTTGCCTGAACATAAGGGTGCCGCACGGTTTAAAGAACGCACCGGTGAAATCCCAAGACCACCAGAGGTGGAATAGCCAGCATGTTGTTCGTTCTTGGTGCTCTAGTTGGGGCTGCAGTTGCTGTGGCTGCGATTCGATTCATCAACGGCCAAAAAGAGTTGCAAGACATTGTTGCCAGGCCAGAGCCCGAAGTTTTGAACGCTGACTCTCAAGAGGCAGAACTCTTGAAAGTGATTGAAAACCTTCCGATAGGCGTCTACTTGAAGCGTGTAGATGGCTCGGTATGGATGAGTGATGCTTTCCACGATGTAGTTGAAACAAAACACGGCCAAGTCTTGGTGGAAGAGGTAGTGGATCGCTTGCTGGCAGGTATCAGTGTCGGCGAATCGCGCGCCGAAAGAATCTCACTCGTCGGGCCACCACCACGGCACATCATGGTTGTAGCACGCGGACTCCCAAATGAAGTCGGTGTTGCAGCTATCGAAAATGTCTCAGAGCAGGTGAGATTGGATTCGGTCCGCACGGACTTCGTGGCCAACATCAGTCATGAATTGAAGACCCCAATTGGTGCTGTTTCACTTCTTGCAGAGACCCTTGCCGAAGAAGACGATCTTGCAACTGTGAGCCGCCTTGCGGGCAAGATCGTTATCGAAACAACTCGACTTTCATCAACGATTGATGATCTGATGGAGTTATCTCGGATTGAGCTTGGTGGTAGG
>CAIYHK010000280.1 GCA_903925985.1 uncultured Actinomycetes bacterium | reverse complement strand
CACCAATAGTCAACCCAGCGATCACGGCTCCTCCGAGCGAATCAAAACCACCCAAAGTTGCAGCAGCAGATGCATAAACGAAATAGGAGAACATGAGCCCAGGCACCACTTCACCGGTCGTTCCTGCCACCATCGTTCCCGCTAGTGCGCCAATTGCTGCGGCAAGGCCCCAAGATGCGGCCAAAACACGGCCCGTGTTTACGCCAACAAGACGCGCCGAGTCAGCGTTGCTCGCCACGGCCCTCATGGCCAACCCGAAACGAGTCTTATTGAACAGCGCGAACAACAAGCCAGTCACCACTAACCCAACAACCAATATGCCAATTGATTGGTAACGCCACGACGCACCAAAAATTCTCTGGAAATCCTCGGGCTCATTTGGGAACAAGCTGGGCATGGTTTCTTGTGGTGGCGCTCCCCAGATCGCACCGGCAAGAGAGTTCAGCCCGAGAAACAATCCGATTGCGACCACAAACACCGCAAATTGCGAACGCTTTGCAACTGGCCGAATAAGTGTGGTCTCGACCGTGGCGCCCCCGAGATAGCCGATGAGCATTCCGCATATCGCAGCGAGCCAAAGTGGCATTCCCCAGTCGTTGAGTTTCCACACCAGGAATGTGCAGAACATCGACATCTCGCCTTGTGCGAAGTTGAGGTATCCGGTTCCGCGGTACACGACCACCAAGCAAAGTGCGAGAAGAGAATAAATCGCACCACTCGACAATCCATCAAAGAGGTATTGGAAGAAACGTGACATGTCAGTGCCCCAGATACGACTTTCTAACCGCGTCGTTGTTCATGTACTCATCAGGCGTTCCACTACTCACAATTTCACCTGTTTCAAGGAGATACACACGCGATGCAATTTCAAGTGCGAGGTTGGCATTTTGCTCCACCAACAGCACAGAAAGACCCGTTTCAGCATTGAGTCTCTGTAGGACTTCAAACAACTCACGTGTCACAAGCGGTGCCAGACCAAGGCTTGGCTCATCACAGAGAAGCAACTTGGGCCGTGACATCAACGCACGAGCAATCGCCAACATTTGCTGTTCCCCACCAGACAAACTTCCAGCTCGTTGCAATCGACGTTCTTGCAGGCGTGGAAACACCCCGTACCAATAATCAATGTCTGCAGCGAATGAGTCGCGCCGAGAATGTGCTCCGATTCGTAGATTCTCTTCAACAGTGAGCTCAGGGAAAGTCCCACGGCCCTGCGGCACATGGGCGATACCGCGTGCGGTCACCTTGTGGGCCGAAAGATGTGCGATGTCATCAGCAAGGAAATCAACCACGCCAGTACGCGGGATCATTCCTGAGATCGCACGCATCATTGTGGTCTTTCCAGCACCATTCGCACCGAGAACTACAACAATCTCTCCAGCATCAACATTGATGTTCACTCCGTGAAGCACTTCAATAAGGCCATAGCCCGCGCGAAGGTCGTGGGTACGCAAAATCTCGGTCATGCGTCGGTTCCCAGATAGGCACGAATGACTTCAGGGTTGTCTCGCACTTCAGCAGGAGTCCCCTCGGCGATTTTGCGTCCGAACTCCATGACAACAATCTTGTCGGACACCTTCATCACCATCGACATGTGGTGCTCAACCAACAGCATCGTCAGATTGAAGTCTTTTCGCACGCGGACAAGTGTGTCGGCGAGCTCGTCAACCTCAGAGTGTGTGAGACCCGACGCTGGTTCGTCCAGCAATACGAATTTCGGTTTGGCAGCGAGTGCCCGAGCAATCTCAACCCGCTTCAGGGTTCCAAATGGCAGCCCGGCTGCAGGGTGAGCTGCCAACTGCGCGAGCCCAAATGCTTCGAGGAGAGCCATTGATGTTTCGCGGAGTTGCCGATCCTCACGACGCACACCAAACCGGGTAATCGCCCGCACGAAACCGACACGACCCTTACTGTGTGCTCCAACCATCACGTTCTCAAGCAATGACATCGATGGGAACAGCGCAAGATTTTGAAAAGTGCGGCCGATCCCCAGCTTGGCAATGTCGTGGGCTTCTACGCCGAGCAGATCAACACCGTCAAAGGTGACAGAGCCTCGTGTTGGTACGTAAATACGGCTGAGAACATTGAAAACGGTTGTTTTGCCTGCACCGTTGGGGCCGATCAACCCACAGATGTCACCTTGTTGCACATTGAACGTGAGCCCAGACAAAGCAACAATGCCGCCAAACTCGACTGTGACGCCGTCAACTTTCAGCAGGTCCATCAGCGATCCCTCTCACAACGCCCGAAACGCTAGCAGTCGTAGCCAGATGAATCTCCAGAATGGTCGCTATGCAAGTATTGAAACGTGCCTGAGATAGATGCAAAGCGTGCCGAAGCCGCTGTCAGGGAATTACTGATTGCCGTTGGTGAAGATCCAGACCGCGAAGGACTCCTAGATACTCCATCACGCGTAACGCGGATGTGGTCCGAGTTGTTGAGCGGTATGTCTGATGATCCAAGCCGTCACCTTGAGCGCACCTTCGAGATTGACCACGATGAAATGGTCATGGTTCGCGATATTGAATTCACTTCAATGTGTGAGCACCACATGCTTCCATTCAGTGGAGTCGCACACATTGCGTATCTGCCCGGCGCAACGGGGAGATTTACAGGGCTATCAAAACTTGCGCGGTTGGTTGAGGGATATGCCCGCCGACTCCAGGTGCAAGAGCGGATAACGAGTCAGCTCGCCGATGCCATGGACAGAATGTTGAAACCGTCGGGTGTTCTTGTCGTAGTTGAGGCAGAACACACGTGCATGGGAATTCGTGGAGTGCGTAAACCGCACACGCGCACAGTGACTTCTGCGGTCCGCGGTATCTACCGCACCGATCCCGTGGCGCGTGCCGAGGCCATGGCATTCGTAAACCGCTCCAACTGATTTCGAAAACGCCATGGGCTTCCCCCACCCAACAATTGATGTTCCAGGAATTCATCCTGTGATCGCTGCAGAGATTGAACTGACTCGCATTCCAACCAGTGCTTCCGCTGCACTCCTATCAGCAATGCGTGGCAACGACGGTGAGCGTGGTCATGTTTGCGCAACAGCTTGGGTGTTTGACTCAGAGCTAACGCAACTCGTGCTTCTTCACCATCCACGTTTGGGTTGGTGCAACCCTGGTGGTCATGTCGAGGTTGGTGAAACCACCCACGATGCGGCAACGCGTGAGTTGTTCGAAGAATCTGGACTGAATCTGTCACCCGCTACCGACTCAGTAATGATCGTTCATTCCGCAATGTCAACCCATCCCGAGCCACACATGCACTGGAATGTTGCGTGGGCGTACTTTGCTGACACCAATCTCCCGCTCGTCGGCGAAGAAGGCACGGTAGTGCGCTGGTTTGATCTTGATTCACTGCCCGACGGTGTTGCGGATCTCGCACCCACCGCGGCGTTGATTCGTTTGAATCTTCTCGGTGTGTGAGTAGCTAGTTAGTGGGAATGGTCCCGAGTCGACCGGCCTGGTAATCCTCAAAAGCCTGACGAATTTCAGCTTCGGTATTCATCACAAACGGCCCGTACTGCACCACCGGCTCACCAATTGGTTGACCACCGAGCAACAAAAACTCTGCTTTTTCGGTATCCCATGGATTAGTCGGTTGGATGTCATCAGCTTGAATCGCAATGTGATCTCCCGCACCCAGCAAAGCAACATGGTGCGCCGGTAGAACTCGACGTTCAGCGCCAACGGTGGCGGTGCCAGTCAGCATGTAGATCATTGAATTGAAATTGCTGTTCCACGGAATTCGTGCCTGAGCACCTGGAGCTAACGAAACATGGACAATTGAAATCGGTGTGTGAGTAGAGCCCGGACCTTTGATACCACCAGCCTCACCAGCAATGACTCGAACAAGCGCTCCACCGTCGTGACTGGTCGCTAATTCGAGTTCCGTTGCCAGAAGAGGCTGATAGCGCGGCGGCGAAAACTTGAGTGCGCTTGGAAGATTGACCCAAAGCTGAATTCCGTGCTGCCATCCGCCCTCTTTCCAGATTCGCTCGGTTGGCATCTCGTCGTGCAGCACGCCAGCACCAGCAGTCATCCACTGCGTATCACCACTACCAATCACACCACCACCACCGTGCGAGTCGTGATGTGCGACTTCGCCATCAATCACATAAGTCACGGTCTCGAATCCACGGTGCGGATGCCACGGCGCACCTTGGGTTTCAAGTGGTCCATTCAGCACGGGGCCGAGTTGGTCGAGCATCAGAAATGGGTCGATGTCGGCAAAAGTCAATCCAGCGAATCCTCGGTATACCGGGAACCCCGCTCCCTCAACACCGCGGCGGCCAGGAGTGATCTTCGCTACCGGCCGCTCGCGCGATACTGCAGGATCTGGCTCAGACATTCGTGGAAGAACGAGAGTGTCGTCGATGTTGATAGCTGGCATTTTGACTCCTTGAACAATGTATGCAACAAGTGCGCGGCGAGTTTTGTTCCTTCAACGTCCTAACATCGATCTCGCATCGCGTGATACGGGGGAACATGGATCGACAATCAGATCTGGCAACGCTTCGTCAGCGTTGGTACGACATGGGCTTCTACGGTGCTCGCACGCTCAGCCAGGAAATGCTCGCAGGTGCCGCTCAACACTCCGACGTAAGGATGATCTTTCACAGTGACGAGAATCCTCGCGAAGCAACCCTTGGAGAAATGGCAGACCTGAGTAGGCGTTTGGCTACCGGTCTGCGCGCGCTAGGGCTCAAAGAGGGCGACGTCATTGGTGTCCAGGTGCCGAACTGGCTGGAGGGTGTGGTCACCTACCAAGCCGCAATGCACCTTGGGCTAGTCATCGTTCCAATCATCCATATATACGGAGCTGCCGAAGTCGGTTTTATCTTGCACCAATCTGGTGCCAAGGCTCTCGTTGCCCCTGCAGCGTGGCGCAACATCAACTATGAAGAGCGAATCAACGAGGTTCGGGAGGCCACCGACATTGAGCATGTAATCATCATTGGTGATGATTCGGGCCGAATCGGCGTGCCGTGGTCGTCACTCGTGACCGACACTCCGATTGATCCACACGTGGGAGACCCAGATCAAGTGTGTGTAATCGTCTATACATCTGGCACCACTGCCGAACCAAAAGGTGTGCAGCACACTCACAACACTCTCCTTGCTGAGATCAAATCAATCGAAGCGTTTCTCTACACAGCCGGAAGATCCGTTGCATTGGCCGCGTTCCCTGCCGGCCACATTGCTGGTGTGCTCTCTCAACTGAGGATGTTCGTATTCGGTGTGAACATGATTTTGATGGACCAGTGGAACTCAGACGACGCGTCAATGCTTGTCGAAAGATATGGAGTTACCAACACTTCTGGTGCACCAATTTTTCTTCGCACGTTGATGGATTCAGCGACTGCACATGGACGCGACATAACTTCAATCCGCAATTACATGGTCGGTGCTGCAAGTGTGCCTCCCGCACTGGTCGAAGAGAGTCACAACCGCGGGCTATTTGTATATCGCGCCTATGGATCGAGTGAGCACCCAGTGGTCACCACTGGCACGCCAGATGATCCTTTGGACAAGCGAATGCACACCGATGGCCGACTAACGCCAGGAAATGAAGTGCGTTTTGTAGATGATGATTACAACGATGTGCCTGTAGGTGCCGAAGGTGAGATTGCAGTTCGTGGACCAGAGCAGTTCATCGGATATCGGGATTCCGCTCTCGATGCAGTCTCGTTCTTGCCTGGGGGTTGGTTCTTGACCGGCGATATCGGTCGTATTGATGCAGATGGTTACTTGACAATCACCGATCGCAAGAAAGACGTGATCATTCGCGGCGGTGAAAACATCGCGTCCAAAGAAGTCGAGGACATCCTTGCGCGCCATCCATCGGTAGCCGAGGCTGCAGTGGTTGGTATGCCTGATGATAAGTACGGCGAGCGAGTTTGTGCATTTGTGGTTCTACGACCAGGTGGCAGTCTCAACCTTGCTGAAGTTCAAAGCCATTTCGTGTCCGAGAAGGTGGCCCGCCAGAAAACTCCAGAACGGATAATCGTGGTTCCTGATTTCCCCCGCGCGATGAGTGGCAAAGTGAAGAAGTTTGAGCTACGAGCACAGCTCAAGAATGAATTTCGGTAATTGGATTTAATGCTCCGGTTGGTAGACGCCTCGCGGTGCAGCCCGATAGCGTCCCTAAGCAACTACTCCAACCAACAGGGGGAAACATGCTCAGGTCCGATGTTCAGATCATTTCGGTTGATGACCACGTAATCGAAACACCAAACGTGTGGCAAGACCGAGT
>CAIYHK010000279.1 GCA_903925985.1 uncultured Actinomycetes bacterium | reverse complement strand
TTGTTCTTCACACGGTGATGAATTTCCCTGATGGTTGCGTCTTTGGACAACAACAAGCGATCACGGCGACGGAGTTCAGTGACGTCACGAAGCAACATCACCGCTCCAGTAGCGCGTGCTTCTTGTGGTGATCCGCTGATTATCGGAATGCAACGAGTTAGCAAGGTGATATCGGAATTGTGGTCAAACTCTTCGACTACTGGCTCAAGACGTTCGAAAGCCTGCCGTACAGAACTGTCAACAACGCCCAACTCGGTCAACGTAAGGCCGACCACATTGGCATTGATACCCACCCTGTGAAGGGCCGATGTTGCATTCGGTGACGCGTAACGCACGACACCGCCGCCATCGAGCACCAAAACACCGTCACCTACTCGTGGTGCAACGCTTGAATCCGCGGCACGGGCACGGAAAGGGAATCGACCCGCGGCAATCATCTCCGTGAAGCGTTCGAAGATCTCAAGGTAAGTGGTTTCAAGCTCACCGAGCTGACGTCCGATTCGTGGTGACCATTCACGTGTGAGTGTGGCGATTACCTGGCCATTGCTGCGCACCGGAATGGCAACCATCTTGCACATGCCTTCGATGCCTTCGACACGAATCTCACCTTCGGTGACTCGTTCGTTTTCGTAAGCGGCGATAACTGACTCGCGCTCTCCGATATTGGTCCACTCACCCACCCAATCGGTTTTGTAAAGCGTCTGCCCCGTTGCGGCGCGCACATGGCCAACCACCAGCCAGCGTCCGTCACCGGCTGGAACATAAAGGAGAAGGTCCGCGAAACAGAAGTCGGCGAGCATTCCCCATTCAGAAACCAAACCTTGCAGGTGGGCGACGTCTTCTTTGGACAGCGCCGTGTGTTGCCGTGTGAGCTCGGCAAGGGTTGCCATCTTGGGTCAGTCGCCGAAGCCGATTTTCCTGTCGCTGTCGGCGCTGCCGATTTCGACATAAGCGACCTTTGCCGATGCGACACCGACTTCGCGTCCCTTTTTGTCAATCAACCACAGAGTGTCTGTTGCGCCAGAGAGTGCGGCTTCAACCGATGCTTTGATCTTGGCGCGCTCTTTGTCGCCACCGTCAACTTCGACGACTATTTCGCGCAACGCTTGGGTTACACCGATCCGGATTTCCACTCAGATTCCTCTCCACACATCGGGTGAATCCCGATGCCTCAGTTTGTCAGACGAGTTTCAGGTCCGCACGGACAATACGGCGCGGTTTGACTTCTTCGGCGATTTTTCGGGCAATTGCATGGAAAGACTTGGCCACTTCAGAGTCTGGATCAACTGCTGTTATTGGGCGACCCGTATCTCCACCTTCGCGCAGTGGCATCACAAGTGGAATTTGTCCAAGTAATGGAACATTGAGTTCATCGGCCAACTGCTGGCCACCATCTGAGCCAAAAATTTCATAACGCTTGCCATCGTCACCGGTAAACCAACTCATGTTCTCGATGACACCGCGAACAGGAAGGTTCACTTTCTCAGCCATCGCTGCCGAGAGTTTTGCCACCTTCTGCGCGGCCGGCTGCGGAGTGGTCACCACGTAAACCTCAGCGCGCGGCAAATACTGCGCCAAGCTGAGCGCAATGTCACCAGTGCCAGGGGGCATGTCCGCGAGCAGGAAGTCGGGTTCGTCCCAGAACACATCGGTGAGGAATTGTTCGAGTGCCTTGTGCAGCATTGGTCCACGCCAGATAACTGCTTGCCCTTCATCGATGAAGTAGCCAATTGAAATACAACGCACACCCCACGCTTCAGGTGGAACCAACATCTGGTCAATCACGATTGGGTCTCGATCGGTACCCAACATGCGCGGAATTGAATAGCCGTAGATGTCGGCGTCAACGAGCCCAACCTTGAAGCCCTGCGCAGCTAATGCAACTGCGATGTTGGTTGTAACGCTGCTTTTGCCGACTCCACCTTTGCCTGATGAGATGAGGAGTGGTCGCGTCTTTGAACCCTCTCTGGAAAATGGTACGACGCGTCCTTCGGCGTGGCCGTGCGCGTGTTGCTGATCCGCTCCGGCCCCGGCGTCACCGTGCACAAGACGACGCACTGCTTCGCGTTCTTGATCGTTCATTACCGAGAATTCGAGAGTTACCGAATCAATGCCCTTTAGCGCGGTTACTGCATTGGTCACACGCGATTGGATTTCATTACGCAACGGGCAACCAGCAACGGTCAGAGCAATGTTGATTGCCGCCACACCTTTACGGATCTCGACTTCGCGCACCATCCCAAGATCAACGATCGAGCGGTGCAATTCCGGGTCTTCAACCGGCCGCAGGGCTTCAATCACATCATTCTTTGAAACTCCGAACATTGCTGCGCACGCCTTCCGATTTACTCCCAGGACTGCCCCGAGGAATTTGCACTATGACCGTAGGTATAATACCTGCGTGACGGAAAAAACCGCCTCTGCGCAGGTATCTGCCGATGACCCAGGTGCATTCAGCGCCACTGTTACGGCCATCACCTCCGCGTTCGGTGACCCCACACGGAGATCGGTTTACTTGTTCGTGCGTGAAGCCAGCACCGGAGTAACGGCCGCACAAGTTGCCACCAAATTTGGACTCCATCCAAACGTTGCACGCCACCACCTCGACAAACTCGCCGCTGGTGGATATGTCGAAGCCGCTGTGGAGCGCGGTGGCACAGGAGCCGGACGCCCATCAAAGCATTACCGTCCGGTTGCTGAACACGAGCCATTTGATTTCCCTGTTCGCTCCGACGACCTTGTTCTCACATTGTTAGGTAAAACTCTAAAAATGCTCCCGCCGGAGCAAGCAGCACACGTTGCCGAAGAAGTTGGCCAGGAGTATGGCCGAGCGATGGCTGCCGGATTGACTGGTGAAGATTTCCTTGCTGGCCAGCGCTCTTTACGATCAGCGATTCAAGCTGTCGCTGATGCACTCACTGCACATGGATTTGCAGCTCATGCAGACCAACGCAACAACAAACTCCAGATCGTTAGCAATCACTGCCCATTTGGTGATGTTGCAATTGAAAACCCGGTGATCTGCGCTGTTGACCGTGGAATGGTCAAAGGAATGCTCTCTGCGCTCTACGGCGACACCCCTGTTGAGATCTCGTCGTCGCTTCCACAGGGTGACACCTTCTGCACCACCACGGTCTAAATATCTCGCGACGGGCTTAGTCGCCCCAGTGTCGCTGTTCTTTGAACGGATCTCCGTACATGTGGTAGCCGTTGCGCTCCCAAAAACCAGGGGCGTCATGGTCCATCAACTCAAGTGCTCGTAGCCACTTTGGTGACTTCCAAAAATAGAGATGCGGAACCACGAGGCGCACGGGCCCACCATGAATTGGCTCAATCGGCGCGTCGTCATAGGCGTAGGCGATGATGGCCTGATCAGTGGTGGCGTCAGCCAACGGAAGATTTGCTGTGTAGCCATACTCTGCATGTGCCATCACATGTGTGGCGTTCGATTCAAGGCCAGCGGATGCGAACACATCACTGACTTTCACACCCTTCCACTTCATATCGAATTGCGACCACTTGGTCACACAGTGAATGTCCACGGTCATCTCAATTGACGGCAGTGCAATCAGATCATCCCAAGTAATACGCATTGGGTTTTTGACCAACCCTGTGATGGCAAGATCCCATTGGTCAGGCGCATACTCCGGCACCGGCCCAACATGCAGAACTGGAAAATCCTCAACTCGATATTGCCCAGGCGGGAGACGCGCGGGGTCGTACCCTTTGGCGATCATCTCGCGGCGATTGCGATCGAAGAAACTCATGCCGTAAGTCTGTCTGGTGCAACACGATTTTGCACAGACCAGAGTAAGTTTCATACGTGGCTGAGTTTCCTCCCCCAACTTTTTCTGCCTTCGCGCGGCATCCGTCAAAACTGCTCTCGGTGTTTTCAATCGCTGTATGGGTGTACGTGATTGCTCATGCAATCGCCACAGGGCTCATGTTCACAGCAGTCGATTCAGCACGTGATTTTGCCAATGATTCGTCCTTAAGACAGGCCTTTGAAGATGCCGTTCGACCAGTGAATTTCTTCTCCACAATCACATCAATTGCCGAATTTACAATTGCTGTGACGACGTTCATTTGGACCTACCGTGTCACCCGCGAAGTTACAAACCGAGGAGTGCTACTCAGATTCTCACCGGTGCTTTGTATGTTCTCGTGGTTGCTACCACCTGTGTTATTCATTTTCCCGTTGATCGTTTTGCGCGATCTCGTCACCAAAACCAAGACCATGCGCGGTGACGAACAAGAGTCCATCCGTCCAGTAATGACTCAGTGGTGGGTTCTCTATGGGCTCATACCGTTGGTGATGGCATTCTTCGGCGCCGCACTCACGAGTGCACTTCCGGAGTCCGACCAAGACCTTGCGCGTTCATTGAGTGACCAGATCGTGCCGAACACCATCTCTGCTCTGTCATTGATCGCAGCGGCAATCATGTGGCGCCGCATTGTTAACACGCTCAGCACACAGCTGGATATTTGATCACCCGCTAGCGAGAGCAGCATCCACTTCGTCCACTATCGAATCAACAAATCCCTGCACCTGAGCGGGTGGGTTAGCTGCAATGCAAAGGTCTAGAGAGGCTTTCGCGCCTTCGGCATCTGAGAGATAGCGAAATTGCACAATCCCGAGGAAGCAATGGGCGTCAGGGTATGTCGGGTCAATCTCAACTGCGCGCTTCAAATCCTTGAATGCTTCAAGCAGAGTGGAGACACCTTGCTCGCCCTCCATGTCGCGGGCAGAAAGTGCGCGGATCCAGCCACGATAGGTAAGGGCCTCAATATTGTCGGGATCAAGATCAAGCACCTGCGTGTAAAGCGCGATGGCTTGCTCTGGATCGGAAAATCCAAGCTGACTCGCACGGGCCAACAAATTTGCATTGGACATCACAATGCCGCCGCTCAAAGAATCTCCCGGCAGGCGTTGGCCACTTTCGCGCGCCACAAACCAACCGGCAGTGCTTGCGATTGCTAATACCAAAACCATGCCGATTGCGATCTTGCGTCGTGAACTCTGCACCGCGGGCTTTGACCCAGTGCTGCCCTCTAGGAGTCGCTGCACCTCTGCAGCGCGCGCAACGTAACTGCTTCGCAGGGCCTCATAATCAGTATCTTCAACATCCTGCGCGAAACGCTCGCGATCAAGATCATCCAGAGAGCGCAACAGGAAGACGAGTTCCTCTTCAAGGGCGACAATCTCGGCCTCGTTCACGGAACTTCCTTGCGTAAATCCGCAACTATGGCTTCATCGTCGTCGGTCGCTACGAGTAGCGACTGTGATCGCCAGCGTCGAAATGCCACAGCCAACCCAGCAATCGCTGCCACAGCCACAGCCACAGGCAGCGCCCACACCAATGCATCAACACCAGTGCTACGTGGAACTAAAAGGACATTGCCCCCAAAGGAATCTTCAAGGTAGGCCACGATTTCATCGTCGCTGAGCTGACCCGTTCCAACCTGACGGGCAATTTCATTGCGAATCGATTCCGCAGATGATGCGCGCGACACATAGACGCTTTCGCCCTGGCAAGTTGGGCACGCAATCCTTTTGCTAATCGCATCAATTCGATCCTGCTGAGTCTGTGGGCCGTTCTCAGCTGCGATCCCAACTGCCAGCAATACAAAAGTTGCCAAAGCCAAAACCATCCAGCCGGGCCAGCGCTTGATGCTGCGATTCGCTGATTTCAGATTCATCCGGCACCACTTGCTTGCAACCTGAAGTTGCTCATTGTTTCATTCAAGAAATCCATGCTGATTTCACCGGTGATTCGCATACGAACAAATCCGTTGGGATCAACAATCCAGGTCTCGGGCACTTTTGCTACTCCAAATGCGACTGCAATCGTGCCGTTATCGTCTTTCACCTTCGGCCAGTCACCGCCGTTCTCATCAAAGAACGCTCGCACTGCAGAGTCTGAGTCGTCATTGATAACCGTGTAGATCTCGGCTGGTTCATCCTGACCTGATTCCGCTTGGGCAAACTTCACCAGTTCCGGATGTTCTCGCACGCATGGAACACAAGTTGAGTTGAAGAAATTGAGTATCACCCATGAACCTTTGCGATACGAAAGGTTGAATTTTCCACCACCAAGTAACTCTGCTTCGACCATCGGCGCTGGCTTGCCAAGAAGATTTGATTCTGCAGATTCCTTTGCTCCCGAATGCGTCACAGCAAGGACAACCAGAAACGCAATGAGAATTGCCCCAACTCCCAATGCCACGGCGCGTACTGGTCGACGCACTGATTGCTCAGACACCCGCACCCTCCCCGATCGAGTCGGTTGCAGCAATCGGTGCAGAAGTTGGGTCCGTTGGTCGGCGGCGACGCCCAGGGAACGCAGCGAGGATGGTCCCGAGCCCCATCAGGAGCCCACCGATCCAAAGCCAGATAATCAGAGGCTTGACGAACACTTTGATTCGCGCCTCATTCTCAGAAGGCTTTACGGGTGGTTCGAGAGTGAGATACAGGTCTTTGGTCAAACTTGTTTTCACCGACGGTGTGCCGATGTTCATTCCCATGTTGGTGAATTTGTGGATTGCAGGAGCATAAGCCTGGCCCCCATCGATACTCACTAGAGCCTTGATTGAGGTGCTGCGATCATCTTCGGTTTCTTGAAACCCCACGAGCTCGAATGTGTGTCCAGCAAAACTCGCGGCTTCGCCCTTAACCAGTTTTAATTCCTGACTGTTTGTAAAACTGTTCGACGCAGTCAAACCAACTGCGATCAAGATCACACCAATGTGCACGATCATTCCACCGTTGGCACGCCCGATGAGCCCACGAAGCCCTTGGCGTCGCGTAGCAATTGCTACCTGCCGCCCTGCAGAGCCAGCGGCAAATCCACCGAGACCAAACGCCAGCAGAGGCGCGAGGCCAGTTGCTCCAAGTGCGACGCTCAAAGCAAGTGCCAACACTCCACACACTGCTGGCCAAAAGAGTCGCTCACGAAGCACTTCTTCACTGGCTTTTCGCCAAGGCAAAATTGGCGCCACACTCATCAAAGTGAGCATCACGATTCCAATCGGTGTTGATAACCGATCAAAGAATGGCTGCCCAACT
>CAIYHK010000278.1 GCA_903925985.1 uncultured Actinomycetes bacterium | reverse complement strand
GCGAACACGGACTTGAGCCAGTAGTTATTCCCGTACTCGAGATTCGTGTCGATACTCAAGCACTTGAGATTGAACTCGCACGAACTGTTGTTGATTGGGTTGTGGCCACATCACCAAACGGTGCGCGCACGGTTGCAGACTTCATTCCAGATAGTTGCAAGGTTGCAGTGGTGGGCAAAACCACCGAGGAAGCACTTGGTCGCCACGCTGACCTTGTAGCCGAGGTAACGAACGCTGAAGGGCTCGTCGAAGCTTTTCCGATCGCCACAGTTGATGGTGGGAAAGTTTTGGTGTGTCGCAGCGATCTTGCCGATGACACTGTTAGCGCCGGGATTGCTGGCAAGGGTTGGTCGGTGATTGATGTGATCACGTACTCGGTGCATTCGCGTGATCCACAGGTAATCGTCAAAGAAGTACACAATGCTGGAAACATCGACTTGATCGTTCTTGCGTCGGGGTCTGCTGCTCAAGCATTGCCCATTGGCCCAAGAATG
This sequence comes from uncultured Actinomycetes bacterium, assembly GCA_903925985.1. Lineage (GTDB taxonomy): Bacteria > Actinomycetota > Acidimicrobiia > Acidimicrobiales > Ilumatobacteraceae > CAIYHK01. The sequence continues at coordinate 1,899 of CAIYHK010000278.1, read as the reverse complement.
CCTGGCGTGGTCTGTATCGGACCCAAAACCGAAATTGTTGCACGAGGACTCGGTCTTGATGTCCGTGCCACCGCTGAATCGCAAGACACAGAGGGATTAGTCGCAGCTGTGCTTCGGGCTGTTCGCTGAGCAACTCGATTACCTAGCATTGGAAGACATGTTCCCTGAATCGCGTCCACGTCGTTTGCGCAGCACTGCTGCGATTCGAGACTTGGTTGCCGATACGCGTCTATCGACCAAGGACTTCATTGCTCCTTTGTTTGTGCGCGAAGAAGGCGATGCTCCGGTTCCGATTAAATCTTTGCCCGGAGTAGTGCAACACACCTTGAGTTCGTTGAAGGATGAAGTTCGACAGTTACGCGACCTGGGTGTGCCAGGGGTAATCCTTTTCGGAATACCGAAACATAAAGACGAAGTGGGCAGTGGCGCCTTTGACCCGAATGGCATTGTCCAACGCGCCCTGAGTGAGTTACGAGCAAGTGTTGGCGACGACATGGTTCTAATGGCGGACCTTTGTGTGGATGAATACACATCACACGGTCACTGCGGTGTTCTAGATGCCAAAGGACACGTGGATAACGACGCAACAATTGAGATCTACACCAAAGCAGCAGTCGCACAAGCACGCGCCGGTGCACACGTAGTTGCACCAAGTGGAATGATGGACGGCCAAGTCGGTGCAATTCGGTCCGCTCTTGACTACAACAACTTTCTTGACACTGCGATTCTGGCTTACTCGGCGAAGTATGCATCTGGTTTGTACGGTCCCTTCCGTGACGCCGTTGAGGTACAAATTGCTGGTGGTGGAGACCGCAAGGGATACCAACAGGATTACCGCAATACACGTGAGGCGCTGCGTGAAGCAATGGCTGATGTTGATGAAGGTGCGGACATGGTGATGGTCAAGCCCGCGCTGTCCTACCTTGACATCCTCGCCGATGTTCGTGCTGCTGTTGATGTGCCGGTTGCGGCTTATCAGGTAAGTGGTGAGTACGCGATGATCAAAGCTGCAGCTGCAAACGGCTGGATAGATCACGATGCGGTTGCAATTGAACAATTAACCGCGATCAAGCGTGCTGGAGCGAGTTTCATTCTTTCGTATTTCGCTCGCTGGTTTGCAGAGAACAACCAATAGCAATGGCTGACGGAATTCCATACTGCGATCCAGTCGCGTGCCCAGCTGCTGGCTGTGATCCAGTTGTATGTCGGGGTGCAGCACTCGGTGGCAATGCCACCGCTTTTGAACGCAGCACACGCGTGATACCTGGCGGGGTGAATTCTTCGATCCGTGCGTTCAAAGCAGTTGGTGGAACGCCGTATCTTGTGGCGCGAGCTGAGGGTGCACGCGTACATGACATTGAAGGCAATGAATACATTGATCTTGTCCAGTCATACGGTGCCGTGATTCTTGGTCATGCTCATCCAGAGATCACCCGTGCGATTACTACTGCGGTCTCCGATGGCACTTCGTATGGGGCACCCACTCCACGCGAAATGAAACTTGCTGAAGCAATCAGTGAACGCGTGCCAAGTTGCGAACGCGTGCGTCTCATGAACTCAGGAACCGAGGCCACAAGCACAGCGGTTCGACTCGCACGTGGGGCAACTGGTCGCAAACGGCTTGTTACGTTCAACGGCAACTTCCATGGAGCAACCGATGCTCTATTGGCGGCTGGTGGTAGTGGTGTTGCAACGCTTGGGTTGCCTGGAACCGCTGGCGTCCCCGAAGAGGCCGTGGCCAACACGCTGGTCGTGCCTTACAACAAGGTGCCCGAACTCACAGACGATGTTGCGGCCGTGATTGTCGAGCCAGTGGCAGCGAATATGGGAGTGGTGGCTCCCGCCCCAGGATTTCTAGAGGGCTTGCGTGCCGAATGTGATCGAGTTGGAGCACTGCTG
>CAIYHK010000277.1 GCA_903925985.1 uncultured Actinomycetes bacterium | reverse complement strand
GTATGGGGCACCGCGTCGGCAACTGCACCCACGGTGACAACCAAGCTCGATTCAAGGCGCTCGTAGACCGAAGTGATGCAACGAATAAACGACGACCAATGCACATGTGGTTCGACACCGTTTAGCACCACCACATCACGCATCGAATCAGGGAACCTGAGCACCTCAAAATCATTCTCTGGCCAGCGGATCTGACGGTCACCGTCCTCGTCTAGATATGCCTCGGGTCGTTGCTGTGTGAAGTCAAAAAATGGATCGGGGTCGATCGAAGCAACAACTCCAGATGGAGCATCCTTTGCCATCCAGCCAAGGGCACGAGTGGCAACATTGGCCGCATCAAACCATCCGGTGAGTCCAATCACCATCACCGAATCTCGAATCCGACGCGCCACCGCATCATCGAATTCCAGAATTTCGTCGATATCGAGCATTTTCAGTCCGTGAGATTCTCAACTACGTAATCGATGCACCGTGTCAACTGTGCAACATCGCTTGGGTCAATAGCAGGAAACATTCCGACACGAATCTGATTGCGTCCAAGCTTGCGATAACTGTCTGTATCGACGACACCATTAGCTCGCAGTGCAGCACAAACTTCGTTGGCATCAACACCATCAAGGTCAATTGTGGAAACCACGTTTGAACGCATCGCAGGATCGGTAACGAATGGAGTCGCGAATTCGCGCGCTTCGGCCCATTCGTACATTGTGGAGGCACTTGTGGCACTGCGATCGGCGCACCAGCGGAGTCCACCATTGGAGTTCATCCACTGAACTTGTTCGTCAAACAATATGAGTGTGCCAACTGCAGGAGTGTTGTATGTCTGGTTTGATCGGGAGTTATCGAGTGCGATCTTCAGATCAAGTGACGCAGGTATCCAGCGTTTTGATGCATGGATCTCCTCAATTCGTGCGACAGCTTTGGGAGAGCATGCAGCAATCCAGATTCCACCATCTGCTGCAAAACATTTCTGTGGAGCGAAGTAGTAAACATCAACCTCTGTTGGGTCCCACATGATTCCACCGGCGGCTGAAGTTGCATCGACTGCAACGATTGCATCTCCAGAGTTCGCCGGACGCCGAAGAGGCATTGCAACACCAGTTGAGGTCTCGTTATGGGTGTAGGCATACAGATCGACATCTGAAGGGACGGCAACGGGGTGAGACCCAGGTGGGGTACTGATCACCTCAGGATCGCCTAGGTGTGGAGCAGCGGCTGCTGCTTCGGCGAACTTTGATGAGAACTCGCCAAACACGAGGTGCTGGCTGCAGTTGGTAATCAATCCAAAAGTTGCAACATCCCAGAAAACCGTCGAACCTCCGTTGCCGAGCACGATGTCCCAGTCGGCGGGGAGTCCAAACAGTGATCGCAGACCATCGCGCACACTTCCCACCAGGTTCTTGACCGGAGCTTGGCGGTGTGACGTTCCGAGCAATTTCGCTCCACGCGTGGTCAGTGCCTGCAGTTGTTCAGGCCGGACTTTAGAGGGGCCGCATCCAAAGCGCCCGTCTTTGGGCAACAGTTCTTTTGGGATGACAATTTCCTGAGGGGTTTTCTTGCTCACTGTGTAAGCATTGCATCCATGACCCTCGCAAGCGAACCGAAAAGAGTCTCGACCCGATTGGCGGCGATCGCCGAGTCAGCCACCCTTGCTGTGGATGCAAAAGCCAAGGCGCTAAAGGCCAAAGGTGAAAATGTGATTGGTTTCGGAGCTGGCGAGCCCGACTTTGCCACCCCTGACCACATCGTTGAAGCCGCGGTGAAGGCATGCCGTGATGTCAAATACCAGCGGTACACGCCTGCTGCTGGTCTGCCCGAACTGCGCGAGGCCATCGCGGTCAAGACAAAGCGTGACAGTGGATTTGAAACCAGTGCTAACAACGTGCTCGTAACCAACGGTGGCAAGCACGCAGTATTCACTGCTTTTGCCGCACTGTGTGATCCGGGCGACGAGGTCATCTGTCCGGCGCCTTACTGGACCACTTACCCAGAAGCGATCACACTTGCGGGTGGTGTTCCGGTTGTCATTGACACCGACGAAAGCACCGGGTTTCGGGTCACGGTTGAACAACTCGACAAAGCCAAGACTCCACGCACCAAAGTGTTGCTTTTTGTTTCACCCGACAACCCATCTGGTGCCGTGTATCCGCCAGAGGAAGTCGAGGCCATTGGCCGATGGGCGGTTGCAAATGGTGTCTGGGTGATCACCGATGAGATCTATGAGCATCTGACCTATGGCGCGAACAAGTTCACCTCAATGCCGACTCTGGTTCCGGAACTTGCAAACCAATGCATCATCGTGAACGGAGTGGCAAAGACCTACGCAATGACTGGTTGGCGTGTCGGTTGGATGATTGGACCCACCGATGTCATTAAGGCATCGATCAATTTCCAGTCACACGCCACGTCCAATGTGGCCAATGTTTCGCAGGTCGCTGCACTTGCGGCAGTAAGCGGAGATTTGTCGGCTGTGGAAATGATGCGGGATGCTTTCGCGCGCCGCGCCAAAAAGATGCACTCAATGCTCAATGCAATTCCTGGCGTGTCCTGCCCTGAACCACAGGGTGCGTTCTACTGTTTTCCAAACGTCACAGGTTTGCTGGGCAAGTCAATTGGTGGCAAGACCGCAAGCTCGACCCTTGAGCTTGCAGATCTCGTGCTTGAACAAGTCAAGGTCGCGTTTGTGCCAGGCGAAGCTTTTGGCGCGCCAGGATATGCACGCTTTTCATTTGCACTCGGTGATGACGACCTAGGTGAAGGAGTCACTAGGTTGCAGGAGCTCTTCTCCTAAGGGCGTTCCAACCACTCAGCGAGGGTTGGAACATTACTTACACCTGCACAAGCCATCTGAATGATTGGCACCGCAGCCATCGCACCCGTGCCTTCGCCGAGACGCATATGCAAGTCCAAAAGCGGTTCTTTGTGCATGCGGTCAAGCAGTCGTCGATGCCCAGGCTCAGTCGAGCAGTGGCCAACCAGGCAATGATCAATAGCTGAATCGTTCAGCAACATGAGTGGCAATGCAGCCGAGGTGACCACATAACCGTCAATCACCACCGGCAACCGCCGTTGCCGTGCGGCAAGGATCGCTGCCGCCATGGCCACCATGTCAGTTCCGCCAACTTCGCGGAGCACTTCCAGCGGATCAAGAATGCCGACGATTCGGGTCAGTGCTTCGCGAACTGCAAGTTGTTTACGTTGTAAGCCTGCATCGTCAACGCCAGTGCCACGCCCTACCCATGCAGCAACTTCACCACCAGCGAGTGCGGCTGCGACTGCGGCGGCAGCCGTTGTGTTACCGACGCCAATCTCACCAATCACCAATAGGTCGGCGTCTAATTCCAGAACTGAATCGCGACCAATGGTGGACGCTTCATCAAAGCGATCTTGATCCATTGCCGATTGGGTACGGATGTCGCCTGTGGGTCGACCAATACCAACATCAACTGCATGAACAGTTGCGCCGACAACATGAGCGAATGCACCAACGGTGGAGCGACCCGCACGATGGGCATCAAGCATTGGCTGGAACAAATTGCTTGGGTAGGCACTAACACCTGCTGCGGACACTCCGTGGTCAGAGGCAAAAACTGTTGCAACCACTCGAGATGCCTGCGGTCGCGAGGTGCGCTGCCACGCCGCCATCCAAGTTGCAATTTCATCCATTCTCTGCATTGATCCAAGTGGTCTCAACAATTCCTTGGATCGCACTTGCACAGCATCTTGGGATTCTGTGTCAGGTGTGGCGAGCGAGTTGAGTGCCTCGCGCATCCACTGCATGGTCATGCTTATGAGTGTACGAAAGTGTGCTACTTTGATCTTGCTCGCCAATAGGTGAGTGGGTAATTTCAGCGAAGTCCGGTGTGATTCCGGCACTGTCCCGCAACGGTAGTAACCAAATAATTGGTTGAGTCCGGTCGCCTGAACTGCTCGCGTGTTAACCCTCGAGGCAAGGGGCGGCCCGCAGTCGGAAATTCCGGCTTCGCCCGTTTCTTGTCCTCCTGTTACAGGAGGACTTTTTAATGTCCAAGAAGAAATTGTTGATTGCACTCGGTGTGCTTGGATCGCTTGGGCTAGTTGCCTGTGGTGACAACAAAGAAGTTGCACCCAATGCACAGATAAGCGGAACCTCGTGTTCTGAATTGCCCGGCGACATGGGGTCAGGTAATGACCTAAAGATCATCTCTCTATCGCCAACCGCCACCGAAATGGTTTATGCAATCGGTGCGGGCGAGCAGGTCATTGGTGTTGACAACATGTCGAACTATCCCGAGGCTGCAGGTGGGGCGGAATCCAAGTTGTCAGGATTTGAACCCAATGTCGAAGCAATCGCCGGCATGGAACCCGATGTGGTTCTTATCTCC
>CAIYHK010000276.1 GCA_903925985.1 uncultured Actinomycetes bacterium | reverse complement strand
AGGATGCCGCTGAGTATGCAGGCGCCCGGCGCCCGGTGTATTTGATTGAAGAGCCCATGGCTGCTGCCATCGGTGCTGACATGCCGGTGCATGAACCAAGCGGAAACATGATCGTGGACATCGGTGGCGGGACCACGGAAGTGGCAGTGATCTCGCTTGGTGGAATCGTTTCATCACTCTCGGTCCGTGTTGGGGGCGACGAGTTGGATGCCGCAATCGTTGATTGGGTGCGTCGCGAGCACTCGCTTGCAATCGGTGATCGCACTGCAGAAGAAGTGAAGATTGCAATGGGATCCGCATGGCCGCTTGATCAAGAGATGATTTTCGAAGTTGGTGGCAAGGATCTGATAACTGGTTTGCCTAAATCCGTTGAGATTGCTACCGAAGATGTTCGTGAAGCTTTAGCCGAGCCTGTCAGTGCCATCATTGATGCTGTGAAACAAGCACTGGACCGCACGCCACCTGAGTTAGCGGCCGACATCATGGAGCGCGGGATAATTCTCTCTGGCGGTGGAGCGTTGCTTGCTGGACTTGATCGACGCATGCAAACCGAAACAGGAATGCCCGTGTACCTTGCACCTGAGCCCTTGCTTTCTGTTGTGATTGGCACGGGTCGTGCTCTGGAAAATATTGAGGCAATGAAGGGTCTGTTTAGTCAGCCTGGATTCGACTGAGGACCGATTCGCTAGATGCCGAGATTTTGGTTCAGTCGCCTTCGCGTAATCGCACTTTTGACGCTGACGTCGATCGTGCTGATCACGTTGGATGTGCGCGATTCACCGATTATTGACAAAACTCGGTCAGTTTTCGACAAGTTGTTCACGCCCGTTGAGAGCGGAGCCCGCACGATCACGAAACCATTTGTTAATGCATGGCATGGCATCACCGATTATGCAGAAGTACGCGATGAGAATCGTCGTCTGCGCGACTTGATTGCCAAACAACAGGGCGCCCAGATCGCTGCCGAGGCGAGCATCCGCGAGGGGCAGGAGCTTCTTGCACTGAATGGTTTGCCAAACCTTGCTGGTATCGACTCTGTGTCGGCGCAAGTGGTGGGAGAGTCATCCCTGAACTACACCCAGACAATTGAAATCAACAAGGGCAGTAGCAGCGGTCTGAAGGTTGGCATGGCCGTACTCAACGCCGCCGGTCTTGTGGGGAAAATCACAGAGGTGTCCGAAAACCGATCGCTGGTGATGTTGATCACCGACCCCTCGTACACGATTGCTGTGAAAATTGTGGCGCCATACAACGACAACGGTGACACCACTGATTCGACCACCACAACAACTCAACCAGTCGTGACCACTCCTTCAATTCCAGGCTTTACTCCGAATGAAACCGCGTACACGACCACAACGCTTCCCGGGCAAACAACGCTCGTAACTATTCCGTCACAGATTGACGGTATTCAATGGCGAGAGAGTGGGGCATTGGAAGGGCGCGGCCCGGGCAATGAACCCGTAATCCGATTCATTGAGGACTCCACTCGTTTTGGTCAGATCCAAGTTGGTTCGCGCGTAATGACTGCTGGTGGTGCGTTCTCTATCGCGCCGCCAGGCATCGTGGTCGGTACGGTGTCCCGAATTGAGGAGCGGGGTGGAACACTTGGACCAATCCTTCATGTTCGGTTAACTGCCGAAGTTACAAACTTGAACTTTTTGCGGATCCTTCTTTACCAGCCGTCAACGGAGATCCCAAACAAGTGAGTGACTTTCTTGTTTATGTTGTCCGGTTGTTCACGCGGCCGTATGCGAGATTGTCTCTTCTTGCGTTGACTGTTCTTGCATTACAGACCACGGTCTTTGCTGATACTTCATTTGCCGGAGTGCATGGTCAGGTCATGGTTCTACTGGCTGCGTGTTGCGGTGCGCAGATGGGCGTCGAACGCGGTGTGATTGCTGGCTTTGTAATTGGTTTTATGTATGACCTCGTTCTGACCACACCATTTGGTGTTGCGTCAATGGTGCTTGCCATCGTGGCGGCAACAGCAGGTTTGTCTGGGACTTTCTTTATGGCGCCACCATGGTGGGCAAAGTGTCTAGCAGTTGCAATTGCAAGCATTGTTGGCGAAGTTGCATTCCCGTTGCTCTTGAATGTGGTGGGGGTTGAAGGCTGGATGGACGCCAGAGTCATCAAGGTCTGTTTTGTCGTAGGGAGCGTAAACCTCTTGTTATCTCCTGTGGGCCTCGCCTTGGTTCGTTGGGCTATGAAGCTCGCACCACCACGCACCTTGAAACGGAGTGCCTCTATCGCCTGACGCCAATTGGCGTTTGGGGCGTAGCAGGATGGTCTTATGGCGGCAGTGAACAGCCGAGGTCGGATGACCACGCTTGGTGGAATTGCAATCGCACTTCTGTCGTTGCTGGTTGTTCGTGTTTGGTTCTTGCAGGTAGTCAATGCGGAGTCAATGGACGAGCGCGCTCAAGCAATTCGTACCCGAACCGTCCGTATTCCACCCGAGCGTGGCCGCATATTCGATTCTCAAGGGCGGATTGTTGCTGATAACGAGCGCTTGCTCACAATCACTGTGGATCGCGAGACAGTAAAGGACGACTCTGTGCGCGCGGAACTTTTCTCGCGATTGTCGGGGCCGTTGGAATTGCCCGCCGAGGATATTGAAATTGCATTTAAGAGCCTGCGTAATGATCCGCTGGCTGACATTCCGCTGAAGGTGGGTGTGAGTGAAGACACCGCACTGTTCTTGCGAGAGCGCGGAGAGGATTATCCAGGTGTTGATGTCCGTGAGGACTGGAAGCGCGACTATCTGTATGCGCCACTGGCAAGCCATGTAATCGGGTTCCTTGGAGCTATCCGGGAAAGCCAACTCTCGCTATATCTGTCGCTCGGGTACGAGCCAAACGAGTTGATCGGTCAGTTCGGCGTGGAGCAAACCTATGAAAGCGAGTTGCGCGGCACTCCCGGATACATCAAGTACGAAGTCGACACGCTCGGCAACAAGCTGCGTGAAATTGCCTATGAGCCGGCGATCCCTGGGCAGGACGTGGTGTTGAGTATTGATCTTGCGTATCAGCAATTTGCTGAACAAGCGCTACAGACACAACTCAAAGTTCGTCAACGCACAGAAGCCGGCAAGGTGTATCTGGCACCGGGTGAGCTCGACCCTGGTTATGCGGAAGTCAACTACTACAAGGCACCCGCTGGTTCGGTGACCATGATGAATTGGGCTACCGGTGAGATCATCGCGATGGCGAGTTACCCAACTTTTGATAATCGCTGGTTTAACGCAGGTATTTCTGGGAGCAAATTCCAATCGCTGTTCCCAAATACTCAGGACCCAGACCAGTCGATTCTTGTTAACAGAGCGATCTCTGGGCGTTACAACCTTGGTTCAAGTTTCAAACCCTTCACTGCTTATGCGGCACTCAACTCGGGTCAACTTCCAGGTGGTTCCACGTACAGATTTAAAGACGAAGGTACTTACACGCTGGAGAGCATTGACCGCAGTTTGTGTCAACAGGGTGTCAAGTGTGTGTTCAAAAATGCGGTGTGCTCATCGTCTGGATCGCCGTGTCGATATGGATGGGTGGATGTTGAAGCGGCACTTGCTGTGTCATCAGACGCTTTCTTCTACAAAATCGGCGAGCAGATCATGACTCAACGAAACACGAACGACATTCTTGAACAAGAAGTTCGCAAGTTTGGTTTTGGCTCTTCAACAGGCATTGACTTGCCTTATGAATTCAGCGGCGCACTCCCAAGCCTCGCGCTGAAGAAGAAACTTGCCGAATCGGGAGCAATCACTGAGGAATCTGCTCGTGGTTACTACGTGGGTGACAACGTGCAGTTTTCAATCGGTCAGGGTTTGCTTTCCGCTACACCAGTGCAGGTCGCGCGTGCGTATTCAGTGCTGGCAAGTGGAGGCAATGTTCTGCGACCGCATGTTGTGAGATATCTCTTGGCGCCGGGCACTCCGGATTCAAAGCCTGGCTATGCCGATATTGAAAACGGTCGCATCATTCGCGATCTGCGCACATCGCAGGTTATTTCCACAGTGGACATGTCAGGAGATCGCCGTGAACCTATTCTTCGTGGCCTAAAACGTGTGATCACGGGCCCTGGAGTCACCTCGGACTATTACCACAAGACCACGGGCGAAAAATTGTTTGCCAATTACCCCTATGAGATCCTGCCGATCGCTGGCAAAACCGGCACTGCTCAAGGTTTTAATAACCTGCCGTGGAATGACTCGTCGGCTTTTGGTTCATTTTCGCTCGCGCTGAACAGGCCATTCACAGTTGTTGCTTACCTAGAAAAATCTGGTTACGGATCTCAAGCTGCTGCACCGATTGCTAAATGCATGTGGTTGGCAATAGCGGGGCAGTGGCGTTTGCCGGAAGTGTTCCCCGCTGAGCCACTTGATGTGGCATCTACTGCGGTGGCAAAGTCACAATCAATGCCAAACCCGCAGTGTTTGTCGACTCCGTATACGGGATTGCGGGAGTAGCGATGTCGATTCCGTTGTTAAACAGGCGTCCAAGCTCCGGGTTGGGAAATGTGCGCGAATCAATGGCTGATCCGGCGCGCAACATTGACTGGATCCTCATGGGCTGTGTCATCGCGCTCAATATCTTTGGAGCATTCATCGTCTATTCAGCCTCACGACCACAACTCACGAGGCTTGGACTCGATCCATATTCCACCGTTCAGCGCCAGATTGCATTTTTGATCATCAGTGCCGTGGCGATGATTCTCACGATGACCATTGATTTCCAACTTTTACGTGGTCGTGCTGAGTTCTTGTACGGAGCGACCCTGGTGTTGCTCGTGTTGGTGTTGATCGTCGGAGCGGTTCGTGGTGGTGCACGACTCTCATTCGACCTCGGATTCTTTTCGGTGCAGCCAGCCGAGATGGCGAAGGTGACGACTCTTTTGATGCTTGCCGGGTATTTATCCGACGATCGATTGGATTACGTCCCTTATGACACTTTTATCAATGCTCTGTTGATCATGGTGGCGCCGTCGGTGTTGATTCTCTTGCAACCGGACCTCGGTTCGGCATCGGTTCTCGTGGCCTGCGCGATGGGTGTGCTTCTCGTGGCCGGAGTTCGCATCAAGTACATCGTGATGATTTCGCTTTTCGCTTTGATATCGGGGGTGGTAGCGATTCTCAGCGGCCTTGTCCGTGGCTACCAGCTCGATCGGTTCAAGGCCTTCATTAACCAGAACTCCGATGACGACGCGTTGCAGAACATCATTTTTCAAGTCAAGAACGCAAAGCGTGCAGTTGCCTCTGGTGGTCTCTTCGGCAAGGGCTACTTGCAAGGCCCGCTTACAAATGGTTCGTTTATTCCAGTTCAGAAAACTGACTTCGTGTTCTCGGCGATCGCTGAACAATTCGGTTTGATCGGTAGTGCCATGGTTCTCACCCTCTTTGGCACGATCCTTTGGCGCATCTGGCGGACGGCCCAGATGACCCGTAGCCAGTTGGGCCGATTCATCTGCATCGGCGCTTTCACAATGATCCTCTGGCAGGTGTTCCAGAACATCGGTATGACCCTGGGCATCATGCCAGTGACCGGCTTTGCGCTGCCGTATGTGTCCTATGGGGGGTCTCATATCGTGGCGGGAGCTGTGCTGATTGGGCTCGTGCAGAACGTCCACATGCGCCGATTGCGCTGAATAAGGGCGTTGTGGTCAAGGGTTTCGCATTGAAACCCTGATTCTCAGCCCCTTGGGGATAACCTTGAAGGAAGCGCATTTTGCGCGGAAGGTCGAATTAACCGTGGCGCCCTACCCGGACGGACTCAAGTCCTCGGAGCAGTTGGCAGCCCGGAAACCGCAGCAGTTGCGGTCAATCAAGGAACGAGACAGATGGAGAACAACGAGAACTCCCCGCAGTCAGGCGGTGGCGGCTCCAATGGTGGCGGTCAACGCAAGCGTCGTCGTGGCTCACGAGGTGGACGCAACCGCAAGCCAGCCGCCCAGCGTCAGCCGCAAGGCCAGTCCGCGAACTCTGCCGATGATGTTGAATTGCCGGACCCGCCAAACGAGGGTCGTGTGCAGATGGACCGCAAACCCCAAATCGGCGACACCCGACCAGCGCCTGCTCAGCCAAAGCCCGAGCAGTCGAAGTCCGGCAACAACAAAAAGCGTCGCCGGCGCGGTAACGGCGGTGGCCGCGATCGCAATTCGGGTCGTAGCGAGGGACGCGGTTCACAAAGTACCGATGCAGATGTAATTGAGCGTCGCCGCGGTCGCGAGCGTGATGGCCGCCCCTTGGGTCGCTACATGATGTGTGTGCAGGTGCGTGATGACCTCACCCAGGTTGCAGTTCTTGAGGGCCGCAGCCTTACTGAGCATTATGTGAGCTCATCAAAGGACGATCCGGCGCAAATTCACGGCAACATCTATCTCGGTCGAGTTCAAAATGTGCTGCCGGGCATGGAAGCAGCTTTCGTCGATATTGGCACTCCCAAAAACGCAGTGCTTTACCGCGGAGATGTTCAGTACGACCAAGAAGATGTCGTTGAGTCTGAGCCGCGGATTGAGCAAATCTTGCGCAACAAGCAGATGATTCTCTGCCAAGTTACGAAGAATCCAATCGGAGCCAAAGGTGCGCGCCTCACCCAAGAGGTTTCGTTGCCTGGTCGATTCGTGGTCTTGATCCCGAATTCAAAGACCTATGGAATCTCAAAACGCCTGCCCGATTCAGAGCGTCGTCGCTTGCGCAACATTCTTGACAAGGTTAAACCCGCCGAGCATGGTGTGATTGTTCGCACTGCAGCTGAGCATGCAACAGAGCATGAGTTACTCGCAGACATGACCCGTTTGCTGGCGCAATGGGCCGAGATTGATGCCGCTGCCAAAAAAGCAAGTGGCCCAACCCTGCTTTATCGTGAACCACCTTTGGCGGTGCGTGTGATTCGTGAAGAGTTCAGTGCCGACTATCGCGGTGTTGTGATTGATGATCGCGCGTTGTTCGAAGAAATCCATGACTACGTGAATGCATTCAACCCAGAGTTGGCAGACCGTGTGCAGTT
>CAIYHK010000275.1 GCA_903925985.1 uncultured Actinomycetes bacterium | reverse complement strand
TTCACGGTGTTAATCACAGCACCACAGACTGAAGCACCGACTATCGGGAGTGCAAGAATGGCTATCACTGCAGGTGCACCAGTTGAGTTGCGTTGCATAATTCCCGCTACAACACCACCAATAATCGCAAATGGGATCAGCATCAGAGCGGGCATTACGAGATGCATTCGCATTATTTGTCCGCGCACAACGGGGAATGACTCATTGCGTTCAGGCTGATCAACTTCTTGTGACATTGGCTCAACAAGCTCGAGTCCCAAGATAAACAGGCAAAGTCCACTGACCACAACGGCAGGTGCGGTTCCGCGATAGGCATACACAAGCCCAATTGCGGCGATCGCTACGAGAATGACCATTCGGATGATTCGTCTTGCGGGAAAGCGCGTGTAACTGTGGAGCCCGCGCCTCATCACCGGGCCAAGCCTGCCTACGCGTGCGATTTTCCACCACGGCACGGACCGCATGCTTTCTTGTCCTAGTTGGCGACGGAGCAAGACAACTGTGCGGATGTCCTGGAGAGTAACCGCAAACTTGAGTTGTGCCACCAGATTTGATCGCCGCGCCAAAGCTTCAATTGAAAGACGACCGCTCAGTGCAACGCCAATTAAGAGAAGCACCAGGATCACTAAAGCACCAACAAGATTGACGGCATCCGCACCAAGTGGCCATACCGCAATCTCTGCAACCGCGTTGGCAGGGCCGTGGCGCACACCTGTTCCGAGTGCGGCCCAGATCTGCCATACCAGTAGGCCGCCACCAAAGATTGTTGTGGCCCAAAACGGCATGTTGATTGCGTGCGCGATGAGCGCAGCGGCAATGAACAACGCGCCAATCAATCCACCAACAATTGCGCAGTAGAACACCCAGTGAATTGGTTCGCCAGGTAAGCGTCGTGCAATGAGTTGCCCTGCAGCAGCGCCTGCCAGCACCCCCACGAAAGTGAGCGAACGGACTTTCTGAATTACTGGATGACGTAGAACCACGGACCGACTAATTGGAGCAAGTAACACGTGTCGCACATCTGCATCCTCTACGGCGATTGGCCCACCGTTGGCGCCAGTTCGAAGACCCAAGAAAAACGCAGCTGCAAATGCGACGCCGAGCATCTGTGGTGTGCGCGCGGAAAAATCTGTCACCCCGACGGAGTCCAACTTGGTGTCCTTGATCAATCCGGAGACAAAGAGAACAAAGCCTCCACCCAAGAATGCGGTGAGATAAACACGGTACAGAGCATCGAACCACTCCATTTCCAACAGGCGGTTTTTACGCCGGCTGATGCGCATTTCTTGAAGCGCATCAAGACCCAAACCAGGTCTGGTTTGTGGCTGAATTGGTTCCACACTCACATATGAATCCTGCCACTTTGGACGCCTTTAATTGAAGGTGGTGTGTGGGGCAGACTTGTGGCGTGGACGTTACAGGAATGCAGTTACTGTTTTCGCTGCTTGTGTTCGTGGCATTTGCCATCATTGTTCTGTATTGGACCGTGGCTCTTTTGGCGCGGCGCGGCAAATGTATCCAACTTGCCAATGACTTAGAGCATGTCGGTCTAGCCATCGCCTTCTTGGTCTCTGCCACTTCGATGCTAGGCAGTCTCTATTTCAGTGAGATCGCCAACTACGAACCGTGTCGCCTGTGTTGGTATCAGAGGATCTGCATGTACCCAATCGCAATCGTGCTCTTGGTTGCGCTGATTCGTCGTCGACGCGATGTGGTGCCGTATGTACTCACCCTCGCCTCACTCGGTGCAGTCATTTCCGTGTACCACTACTTGGTGGAGTGGTATCCAACTCTTGAGAGCAATGTCTGCAGTCTTGATGTTCCGTGCACAACTGTGTGGTTCCGAGAATTTGGATTTGTCTCGCTGCCACAAATGGCACTGACGGGATTTGTCACTGTTTTCACCGTGCTTGTAGCGCCCCGAATTGCCCGCATGAAAAACCAATCCGTAAGCGAATAGGTTGAAGACATGAGCAATAAATCACGCCGCAGTGCGACCCCGGCCTGGGCCAAAGATGGATATAAGAACAACTCCGATCGAGCAGCACGCGATCGTCGCTTGTGGACGATATTTGGAATTGCGGTAGTTGTGGTGCTGGTTGCCGTGGTAGTCATCGCAGCGATTGCCGGCGGCGATGACTCCGATAAGTCAAATGCCGGCGTAAAGGTCGAGGAGGTGCGAGCAGTTGACATTGTCGCTGGAACGAGCCTTGTGTCCTACGACGATGGTGCTGGCACTGACGATGCAATTGGTCAAACCGCTCCCCACATCAGTGGTGCAACTTTGGAAGGCGATTTTGTTTCCACACTGCCTGAAGATGGCAACTACAAGATGATCGTGTTCCTTGCGCATTGGTGTCCGCACTGTCAGCGTGAGGTGCCAAGGCTTGTTGATTGGGCAGCGGCTGGTGAGGTCCCAGACAACTTGAATGTGATGGCAGTTAGCACCGCCGTGGATGAGTCACGAGGTAATTACCCGCCGTCGGAGTGGTTGGCAGATGAAGGCTGGAAGTACCCGATCATGGCCGACGATGCTGCCGGGACGGCTGCCAGCTCATTTGGGCTCTCATCGTTTCCATACTTCGTACTTCTCTCGCCAGAAAATGAAGTACTCGCTCGTCGCTCGGGAGAGATCGAGATTGAGGATCTGAAGGCGTTACTTACTTCCGCTATGGGGCCCGTCAACTAAGCGAAATGCTTCTTCGGCGCGGGCGATAACTTCACGTAGTGGCAAGTTAAGAGCACGTGCGGCAGCGGCCGCATCGTCAAATTCAACTTTGTTACGGATGTTTGTGGTCTTGATTCGGATCTTGTGCCCATCAACTGAAACAGTGGCAAAGTCTCTTGAGATTGCTTCGCGTTGAATCGTTGAAATCCGCACTCCCAATGCTCCTGATTCGGTGAGCAGTATCTCTTTAAGTTGCTGGGAGAGTTCGGGTGTGCTCAGGCAACTAATGGCAAGACCTTCGCGGTTCTTCTTCATCGTGATGGCTTGTGCCCAAGCATCCAGTGCGCCACATTCAAGCAATCTTCCAATTGTGTAAGAGATCACTTCGGCGCTGACATCATCCACATTGGTTTCAAGGAGAGTCAGCGCGTCCGTTGTCTCTGTGTCATCAATAACGCCAACCAGTGATTGCACCACGTTTGATCTGCCAGGGATATCACGTGCGCCAGCACCATGACCCGTAGCTGTTACAACCATCGATGGCGCTCCACCGAATTCGTCTGCAAGCGCAATCATCAAAGCCACTCCAGTTGGCGTGCACAATTCAACACCGATGTCGACACCACGGACCGGGATTGCGTGATCTGCAAGCATTCGTGCAACTGCGGGGCCTGGATTGGGTAATTCGCCGTGTTCCATTTTTATGGTTCCGTGGCCCACTGCGATCGGCGAGCACGAGATGTAATCCACACCAAGAACCTCTAGTGCAGCGCATACTCCTACGACATCAATGATTGAATCAACCGATCCCACTTCGTGGAATTCAACTTCGTCCAAATCAATACCATGAATGATTGCTTCAGCTTCTGCCAACACTGCGAATGCATGTAGTGCGCGTTCACGCACAACTGTTGGGATATCTGCAGCCTGCAGCAACTGAACGACGGTGCGATATGGGCGATGTTCGTGTACGTCTCCATGTGTGTGCTCCACAACAATGGCTCGTGTTGCACTAACGCCAGACCGGCTGGTCTTTTCAAAGGTGAGTGCCCATCCATCTAGCTCAAGACCATTCAGAATCTCTACTATGAGGTTCGGCTCAGCGCCGGCGTCAACGAGTGATGCCAACAACATGTCACCAGCAACTCCATTGCCGCAGTTGAACCATACGGAATTACTCATGGACCAGTCCGAAACATACGCACAACGGACATGGCAGCGCCAAAACCGTTGTCAATGCCCACAACAGTGACGCCCGAAGCACAACTCGACATCATTGCCAATAGTGCAGTCACACCATCTAGCCCTGATCCGTATCCAACACTTGTCGGCACCGCTACCACCGGCGCTCCACTAAGCCCACCAATCACACTGGCAAGTGCACCTTCCATGCCGGCAACAACCACGATTGCATCAGCTGATTGAAGATCCTCAACATGCACAAGAAGGCGGTGCAATCCTGCAACACCAACATCAACGATTCGCTGCGTGGCTATCCCATGGGCGCGCAAAGTGTGAATACATTCATCCACCACTGGCACATCTGCGGTACCCGCGCCGATCACAAAAATCCTCGGCCCATCGTCACGTATGGCTGGCGTGCGCCATACCAACGTGCCACCGAGCACTTCGGCTTCGGCGTTCACAGCCAAAGCAGCCTTTGTTTGCTCGGGTGTTGCGCGCGTGAGAATCACACAGCCGGAACCATTGGTCAACAACTCAGAGACAATTTCCGCAACTTGTTCGGGTGATTTACCAGGGCCATAGATGGCCTCAGGCATGCCCGTGCGTAGGTGTCGGTGGTGATCGACCATGGCGTCACGGCTCACCGCAAAGGGAATTGCACGTAAGCGCGCCACCGCATCGTCTGGAGCCATCGTCCCACTCCGTACGGATTCAAGGAGTTCGAGAAGTTCGCTGGAATTCACACCCGATATGTTGCCACCCCAACGCCTAGCCTTTACTAAGTGAGT
>CAIYHK010000274.1 GCA_903925985.1 uncultured Actinomycetes bacterium | reverse complement strand
CGTCAACAATCAGAATCTTGGAGTTCTGAACCGCGTTGAAATCTGGGACTGGCGGCAAAATCATTGGAACAGGGAGCCGCTCGTCCACGCCGGTGTAGAACTCAACGTTCATCGTGTAGGTGTTCTTAACTGAAAGTGCATACCCAAGGGCGCCCGCAAGTAATAGTCCCCCACGGGCTATGGCCAAAATCATGTCCGGCTCGTAATTTTCGGCTATTTGGCCCGCCAATTCACGGCTGGCCGATCCGAAAATGTCCCAGGTCAATATCTCGCGCTCAGTACTCATGGGACGAAACTAATTCATGCGACCCACCAGTTGGGCCATTGACCCTCTGTCATTTCGTGGTCAAACTGTGAGATATTGTCATAGGCGTCGTGTTACGGGTATCTCGTGTGCGACCTAAAGGGGGAACCATGAAAAAGGCAAGAAGTGGCTTCAGTAAGGGCCTAATTGCTGGAGCAATTGCTCTCAGTTTCGGATTGTTTGCTGCGGCCTGCAGCGATGACAGTTCAACGGACACATCAACCACAGCGAGTGAGTCAACCGAGACCACAGCGCCCGTCGAAGAGACACCCCAAATGGGTGGAACTCTGAACGTCGGTTTGGAGTCCGCAATCTCAACACTCGATCCGATTGCTGCACTCGCGCAGCCCGCCGACCACGATGTCGCGCTATCTATCTACGACAAGCTCGTCAGCTTCGACGATGAGGGCAATTTTGCGCCTTACCTCGCCAAGTCGGTCACCGCTTCCGACGACCTGATCACTTGGACTGTGGTTCTCAATGAAGGTGTCACCTTCCACGACGGCACCCCGCTCAACGCTGACGCAATCGTTGCCCATTGGGCACGCATGATTGATCCAGCATCAAAGAGCAACTGGGCCAACACCGCAAAGGAGCATGGCCTTCCTGTTGCCCAGGATGACCTAACTGTGGTTTGGACCATGGCTAAGCCATATGTCGCCTTCATCAATGACATCGCCGGAACAATGGGCTATATCCCCTCGCCCACCGCCGTTGCAGCTGACGGAGCCAACTTTGGACTCAACCCAGTCGGTTCGGGACCATTCATGGTTGAGACCTTTGAAGCCGGTGGACGCGTAGTAGTGAAGAAGAATCCGAACTACTGGAAGACAGACGACGCCGGCAACACCTTGCCGTATCTTGACGGAATCAACTTCCTCCCGATCCCTGATTCGGCAGAGCGCCTGCAAGCACTCTCGGCTGGTGATATCGACCTGATGCAAACAGCTGATACTTCAACAGTTGTCGCGGCCGAAGAAAAGAACTTCGCTGTACAAAAAGTCAGCGGTTCTTCTTCAACCGTTATCTTCTTCAACACGAAGGCTGAGCCGACTAACGACGTACGAGTTCGCCAGGCACTTGCCTATGCAACGAACCGCCAGGAAATGAACGACGTTGGCTACAAGAGCGCTCGTCAAATCTCGCTCTCAGCCTTTGCTCCATCCAGCCCATACTTCAACCCCGATGCTCAGCAACCTGCGTATGATCCCGCAAAGGCCAAGGCCCTCCTCGAGGAATACGGCAAGCCGGTAAACATCGTTCTTGAGTGCATCAGTACACCAGAAGCAGACCTTTTGCTTCAGGTAGTTAAGGAGAACTGGGAAGCAGTTGGGGTAACAGTCACGCTTAAAACCCAAGAACAGGGTGCTTACGTAGCTCGTATGTTCTCGAAGAAGGGCGACTACCAGGCAGCATGCTTCCGTACAGGCCAATTCATTGAGCCTGATCAGTGGCGCTCAACCGTCGGAACCGATGAGAGCTCGAACCTCACCTTCTACTCAAACGCTGAAGTTGATGCACTGTTAGCAGAGGGTGCCAGCACCGCCGACTTTGAAACACGCAAAGCTGCTTATTTTGCTGCAGCCAAGATCGTGGCCGAGGAAGTGCCTGCTGTCACCACCCTCTATGACCTATTCGGCAACATCTACAACGGAGACAAAGTCGCTGGATTGCCAACACCTGAAGGCAATGCCCTAGGTGCAATCAAGTTGGCATACGTCTTCATAAAGTCCTGATCAAGTACCCGGGGTCTCTGACTCAGTAGGAATATCCTTGCGTTTCACAACCAAGTTGGTGAGTTTGGTGGCCACGGTCATCTTGGTCTCCTTCTTCACCTTCCTATTGACTCAGTTGATCCCGGGTGATCCAGTTATCAGTGTCCTTGGCCCCGCCTACAACACGCAAACCGAAGAAGGTCGGGCGCAGATCGAACTCGTCCGGGAAGAACTCGGTTTGAACGATCCCTTCCCAGTTCGTTATTTCAACTGGGCAAAGGGTGTGTTTACTGGTGATCTTGGAAACAAGATCGGAGTCAATTCCGCAGGAATCACCACCAATCGCATATTGAAAGAGCGTTTGCCAGTCACGCTGGAGATAATGCTCTTGACACAGATATTTGCTCTACTTGTTGCCATCCCCGCTGGGATCCTGAGCGCACACAAAGAAGACAGGTTCGCAGACAAATCAGTAACGGGTTTTTCATTTGCAATGCTGGCGCTACCCAGTTTTGTTATCGCTCTGATTCTTGTTTTTGTGTTCGCAGTAAAACTTGGATGGTTACCTAGTTCCGGCTACACCCGATTAACAGAGGATTTAAGCGAGAATCTGAAGTCGATGATCATCCCAGTTCTATCTCTTGGTCTAGGACTCGCAGCTGTATACACACGTTTGCTTCGCGCGGAGATGATTTCCACGCTGAAGGAGGACTACATCCTCATGGCAAAAGCAAAGGGAATTTCATCACGACGCGTACTCTTCCGCCATGCATTGCGCCCGTCATCTTTCGCACTTCTGACAATCGCTGGCATCAACATCGGCGCCCTAATCGGCGGCGCCGTCATTATCGAGCAGTTCATGGCTATCCCTGGAGTTGGAGGAGCTCTAGTGCAGGCGGTGGCCGAACGCGAATACGAAGTCATTCTCAGTCTTGTTTTTGTCATTTCAATGTTTTATGTGGTTGCCAACTTCCTTGTTGACCTTCTCTACTCGTTCCTTGATCCACGTATTCGCAGGGGCACATCAAGGTGAAACTGCGGATCTCTACGCTGACACGTGATCTTTCCAAGAGAGATAAGGTCGCGTTTTACGTTCCACTCGTATGGCTCTGCGCGGTGGTCTTTCTATCGCTTGCCGCTCCCCTGCTGACAATGCGGGTGGAGTTGAAAGAACTACCAGTTGTTAAGCCCACAACTGTCTCGACCACCACAACCGCCCCAACCAGCAATACGCAGAATCCAGGTGGGGTAACCAATCTGGGGGGTGGAGGAAGCACGACCACCCAAGCCCCAGCTACTTCAACCACGGTGTTGGGCACCACCACAACTGCCCCAGCAAGTTCAGGCGCATCTAATGAAGTAGCAACCGAGAAGCGTCTTGTAGCGGTCGATCCGATAATTCCGATCCCTGGCTTCAAATTGAAACCATGGGATCGCTCGTGGGAGACCGTTAAAGAAATTCCTTCACTTCGCATACCAGGAGAAGGGCCATCAGGCGATCACTGGCTTGGAACTGATGAACTCGGGCGCGACATCTTGAGTCGGCTTATTTGGGGTGGTCGTGTAGCGCTCGCAGTCGGCATAGTTTCCGTCCTTGTAGCCATGGTCATTGGTGGAACGATTGGAATGCTCTCTGGATATCTTCGGGGGCGCACCGAGACATTTCTCATGACCATTGCGGGATCGTTGTTGGCATTCCCGTCCCTTATCTTGGTGATCGCCATCGTGGCCTTCTTGGGTCAAGACCTAAAAAATATTGTTCTGGCCATTGCAGTCGTTGCCATTCCTTCGTTCGCAAGAATTTCCTATGCCAACACCCTGGCCGCATCGCAGCGCGAGTATGTCCTTGCTGCGCGATCATTGGGTGCTTCCAGGTTCCGAGTTCTGCGCCGTGAAATCCTTCCGAACATCTTCCTTCCGCTTAGCGCTTATGCCCTTGTTGTTACGGCAGTTGCGATTGTTGCAGAAGGAGGATTGGCCTTTCTTGGGCTATCGGTCCCTGACCCCCAACCTTCATGGGGTTCAATGATTAACGACGGGCGAAAGCCACTCACCCTGGATGGCACTTGGCACATTTCATTCATCCCAGCAATCGTCATGTTCCTTACGGTGTTATCGCTCAACTTGATCGTTGACCGCATACGGCAGATTGCCGAAGGTAAGGAATCAAAGTTATGAGCCGTGAAGAATTTCTGCGCATCGAAGACCTTCACACGTCGTTCAAGACGGGACGCGGAATAGTTCGCGCCGTCGATGGCGTGAGCCTTTCACTAGCTCGTGGGGAATCTTTAGGAATCGTAGGTGAATCCGGATCTGGAAAGACTGTGTTAGCCAGATCCATCATGGGTCTCCTCCCACCTCGGGCGACCACTCGAACTGGCAAGATCTTTTTCAACGGTGAAGAGCTCACGGCCATGGACTCCGAGCGCCTACGGGATTACTGGGGCGCACAGATTGCGATGGTTTTTCAGGACCCAATGACCGCGTTGAATCCTGTGATGAAAATCGGGCGCCAGGTCACCGAACACATGATTCATCACATGAAAGTTGATCCGGACAATGCAAAGCAGATCGCACTCAAACTACTAACTGATGTTGGCATCCCTGAGCCTGGCAAGCGTTTCGATGATTACCCTCATCAGATGTCTGGTGGAATGAGACAGCGAATCATGATTGCCATTGCACTTGCGTGTGGGCCCTCACTACTACTAGCCGACGAACCCACCACCGCACTTGATGTAACGGTTCAAGCGCAGATTTTGCGTCTCCTCGCAGTGCAGCGTGCTGAACGAAACATGTCCATGATTCTCGTGACCCACGATCTTGGTGTAGTGGCGTCAAATACCGATCGAGTAGCCGTTATGTATGGCGGACGAATTATGGAAACGGCGAATACTTCTTCGCTTTTTGCCAACATGCGCCACCCATATACCAAGGCTTTGTTTGACAGCATTCCTAATTTGAAGAATCCAAGTCACACTGAGCTCACGGTGATACCTGGTCGCCCTCCGGATCTTGTAAACCCTCCACCAGGCTGCAAATTTGCAGCGCGTTGCGACTACGCGACAGATCAATGTCGGTCCGAGGAACCAGTTCTTGAAGCTGACGGTGACTCAGAGCATTCATTTGCTTGCTG
>CAIYHK010000273.1 GCA_903925985.1 uncultured Actinomycetes bacterium | reverse complement strand
TTATCTTCCAACCCAACAAGCTCCAGTACCGCAGGGACTTGTTGTGCGATCAAATGCTTGGGCTTACCGATTACTTCAAGGGCAAAAGCGACATTTTCAAAAACGGTCTTATTGAGAAGCAACTTGTAGTCCTGGAACACGTTGCCAAGTGTTCGGCGCAAATACGGCACCTTTGAGTCAGGCATTTCATTGATGTTTCGACCAGCTACCCAAACCTCGCCACGTTCAGGGCTCTCTTGGCGATTCATGAGTCGCAACAAAGTTGATTTTCCGGAGCCAGATGGTCCCACAAGAAAGACAAACTCACCCTTTTGTACTTCAAAGGATGCATCGCGCACCGCAACAGTTTCTTGTGCGTATTCCTTAGTCACACTCTCGAGGCGAATCATTGTGCGGACCTCCTCCAGCGCAAGTAGCCCTCCATGAATTCATCGAGGTCACCGTCAAGTACGGCAGCGACGTTACCCGCTTCAACTTCGGTACGGAGATCCTTGACCATTTGGTAAGGCTGAAGCACATAGGACCTGATTTGGGTGCCCCATCCAACCTGAGCTTGACGCCCAGCGATCCGATCCAGCTCTGCTTGCCGATCCTCTTCTGCTCGAGCAGCAATCATGGCTCGCAATCTGTTCATTGCTTTTTCGCGGTTTTGTAACTGACTGCGTTCTTCCTGTGATGAAGCAACAAGACCCGTTGGTTCGTGAACAAGTCGTACTGCAGACGAAGTTTTGTTCACGTGCTGGCCACCCGCACCGGAAGCGCGAAAAACTTCCATGCGAATGTCGGACTCATTGAGTTCCACATCGGGTGCATCCATTACGGGCCACACTTGCACACCAGCAAAGGATGTTTGGCGTCGCCCCTGATTATCAAAGGGTGAGATGCGCACCAAACGGTGGGTTCCACGCTCTGCGGTCATTAGTCCGTACGCATAACGACCATGGATTGTGAATTCGCAAGACAAGAGACCAGCTTCGTTCCCTTCGGAAATATCATCAATCTCAACACCGAATCCACGACGCTCAGCCCAGCGTGTATACATTCGCAGCAACAACTCAGTCCAGTCTTGGGCATCAACTCCACCTTCTTTGGAGTTGATCTGCACGATGCAATCCGCTTCATCATGCTCTCCCGTGAACAAGCTGCGGAGCTCTAGGCCGTCAAGCTTTAAAGAGATATCGCCGATGCCACCTTCAATCTCCGATTCCTGCGATGCATCATCAACCTCGCGCGCGAGCTCGTGTAACACTTCTGCATCTTCAAGACTCGCTACAAGGGCATCAAACTCCTCAATGTCACCTTTGACATTTGAGTATTCGGCATTGACCTTTTTTGCATGATCTTGGTCATCCCAGAGATCCGGCTTTGCAACTTCTACTTCAAGTTCACCAAGGCGCAGACGAGAATCGTCGATACGCAAGTAGTTTTTAGCCTCATCTATTCGGCGGCGCACTTCGCGCAGGTCGTCGGTAAAGTCACGCATGGTTGAGCCCCGTCAGACGTTGGAGCCGTGGCACTGCTTGAATTTTTTACCTGAACCGCACGGGCACGGTGCGTTACGTGGGGTGCGGTCATACTCAGACTTCACCACTGGTTGGCTCTTGGCTTCCTCTGGCTGGCGCATTGCGGCGGGGTCCACTTCACCCGATGCGACAGCCTGCGCCGCAACGTTGCCGAAAGCATCCTGCGAAACGCTCTCGGAAGAAATTTGCTGCAGGTTCTGCACTTGAACTGCTGGCTCACCCTGCTGGACGACCTGAACATGCATCACATACTTCACAAAGTCTTGTGCAATGCCCTTCATCATTTCGCCAAACATCTCGTAGCCTTCGCGCTGCCACTCGACCAGAGGATCTTTCTGCCCCATTGCGCGCAAGTTGATGCCCTCTTGCAGATAATCCATCTCTTCGAGGTGCTCGCGCCAGCGCTGATCAATGATCCGCAACATGACCTGGCGCTCAATCTCGCGCATTGTGGTCTCTCCAAGAGTTGCTTCGCGTTGGGTGTAGTAGGCGGTCGCGTCGGCCATCACCAAGTCGTACATGTCGTCAGTTGAACCAACGTTGCCGAGAGACGCTGCGTCGATCTTGCTTGGCCAGTAAGAGTTCAACTCAAGTGCGAGTCCGTCTAGGTCCCATTCGTCATCAGCTTCTGAGACGCAGTAGGTCTCTATTAGTGAATCGACGGCGTCGGCGAGGTACTCCATCGCACCCGATTTGAGGTCGGCCCCATTGAGAATCTGATCACGGCGCTGGTAAATCACCTTGCGCTGTTCGTTCATTACTTCGTCGTACTTAAGAACATTCTTACGGATCTCGCCGT
>CAIYHK010000272.1 GCA_903925985.1 uncultured Actinomycetes bacterium | reverse complement strand
TCTGGCAACTCAGAACTTGTACCACTGATCCTCGTGCTGGTCGTGCTCCTCGTTAACTCGAAGCCACTTCCCACGCGTGGAACGCTGATGGAGAAATCTCTTGGCAAGTCGCCACGCCCATATTCCGTGCTACTTCCCACAGTTGTCTTTTCAGCGGTTGGTGCAATTGCTTTGATGATCACCGATGGCAACACCCGCGGATCTATTGCGGTGTCCATGATCATGGCAATGATTGCGCTATCGCAGGTGGTAGTCACTGGTTTTGCAGGCCAGCTTTCGCTTGCGCAGTTGACACTGGCTGGAGCTGGCGGTTTTGCTCTTTCGCATCTAACCGAAGGGCTCGGTGTGCCTTTTCCAATCGCGCCGATACTTGCGGGTGTGGTTGCGATGGTCATCGGTGTAGTGGTTGGTCTGCCTGCACTACGTATTCGTGGATTGTTGGTAGGAATTGTCACTTTCACACTCGCGGTTGTTCTCGAATCGGGCTGGTTCCGAAATATGGACTTCAACAACAACGACGGGGGCACTGGTTCGCCAATCAAAGACGCAAAGTTCTTTGGCATTGACCTAAGCGTCGGCACCGGCCTTACTTATCCAAAACTGGCGTTCTGTTTGATGGTGTTGGTCACTCTCGTACTCGTTGGCGTTGGTGTCGCGTGGCTTCGCAATTCGCGTTTGGGTGCTGCGATGTTGGCGGTGCGAGCCAATGAGAAGTCGGCTGCTGCTGCTGGTATCTCGGTGGTTCAAGTGAAGATCATCGCCTTTGCAATCGGCTCGTTCATTGCTGGCCTCGGGGGATCAATGCTCGCCTATAAGCAGTCGATCGTCACCTTTGACACATATAGCGCAATCGCGGGCCTTGGCGTTCTGGCAGTTGTTTACATTGGTGGAATCACATCTATCTACGGGGGAATTGCAGCAGGACTCTTGGCGCAGGGTGGTTTTATCTTCACGCTGATTGATAAGAGTTTCAGTATTACCCAGTGGTTCGGAATCATTAGTGGTCTTGGTCTCATCTTTAACGTCATCAATAATCCTGAAGGCGTTGTTGCGCCGACTCACAAGTTCCTGGAAAAGCGACGCCTCAAAAAGATTGCCGAATCCGAAGTCGCGGTGGTGCGAGCAAGTGGCACCTCTGCAAATGCTTTCGGAGTGCGCGGTTCAGTTATTGCCGAGGTGAGTGGTCTTTCGGTCCGTTATGGCGGAGTTTCGGCAGTGACTGATGTGTCATTCAATGTCCACGCTGGGTTGATTACAGGATTGATCGGGCCCAATGGTGCCGGCAAAACAACCACGATGGATGCCATTTCTGGTTTCGCTCGCTACACGGGTCGGGTCACATTGGATGGCAAAGAACTTGATGGTCTTGCGCCGCACCAACGTGTAGCTACGGGTCTTGGGCGCACGTTTCAAGGCGTGGACCTTTATGAAGATCTCACTGTTGCTGAGAACATTGCGGTTAGCCAGCAAGTTACAGGGGAGAGTGTCGCAGAAGCTGAGGCCTCACTTGCACAACTCCTCGACATGCTTGGGTTGACCGCAAAAAGAAATCGTGGAGTTGCCGAATTGTCACAAGGCGAACGCCAACTCGTATCAATTGCTCGTGCACTTGCCTGTAAGCCGAAGTTGTTGTTGTTGGACGAGCCCGCCGCAGGACTTGATAGCGCAGAGAGCCTTTGGTTGGCGGACCGACTACGTGAGATACGTGACACTGGTG
>CAIYHK010000271.1 GCA_903925985.1 uncultured Actinomycetes bacterium | reverse complement strand
TTGCAGGCAGGCAGTGCGGTCACTGCAACGCTGGCAGATTGCCTTGGCTCGGATGATGTCCCAGAAGTCGTCGGAGAAGAACAAGCCGGTCAAGCCACCAAGGCTTGAGCAGCGTGCCGCGATGACATCTTCGGCTGCCGGAAGGATGATTGTTTCGTTGAATGTCTTCATTTCTTTCTCCTGTTGTTCGAATCTTGCGGGGAAAACAAAAAAGCCGCCGGGATTTTGATCCCGACGGCTTGAGTCTTTGAATGCTCTGGTTTTGTTACCTAAGAGCCTCGCTCAAGTGCCGGGAAAAGCGCTTATTGCGCTTATTTGATGGCTTGGCAAACGCTGAAAAATGCGTATATGTGGCCATCGCCGCGGTAGTTCCCATGGTGCGGGTGCGCATGCCAGCATCGCCACACACGTAAGCGTGTGCAACTGCCGGAGCTGCGAAAGCGCGGATGGAAACTTGGCTAAACATCGTTGTCTAGGAAACCACCTTCGCCAGCGCAGAGCAAACTATTTAATAAAACCCTTGCAAAATAACGACCCAAATCATGCCGACCGATAGCGTCGGCGTGTGGAATTCCCCGAATTGGTACCTCAGCCCAGCAAAGGTCGGGTCTTTTCTTGGCGTCGTCGAGTCCGGCTCGGGGACGTAACTGGCTCAGGGCGTTTTCGCCTCGACGCAGCCGCTCGTTTCCTGCAGGACGTGGCCAACGATGATGGCCGAGATGCACAAATGGAAGACCTTGATGGATGGGTGGTGCGCCGCACGACGATGCGAATTGAATCGTTTCCGCGCTATCTCGAGATGGTGGATCTTCACACTTGGTGCAGTGGGGTGGGTTCACATTGGGCGGAGCGACGCACTTCGATAGTCGCCGAATCCGGAGGCCGCGTTGAAGCGTCCGCGCTTTGGGTTCATGTTGATCTGCAGACAATGTGGCCAAAGCAATTGCCGTCGACCTTTCATGAGATTGTTGGAGAAGCTACAGGTGGACGCAAAGTTGGTTCACGTCATTTGCTGCGTGGCAAACCCGAAGTTAGTGATGCAAGTACTGAATGGAAAATGCGAGCCACTGACATTGACGCATTGAATCACATGAACAACGCTGTCTATTGGGAAGCCGTTGAGGAACTCGTTCGCGCTAACGGTGGCATGAAAGCACCCGTTGAGATTGTGCTTGAGCATCACGATGCCATAGAGCGAGGCGATGAGGTAAGTATTCGCTGGAGAATTGAGGGAGATCGTCTCTACCTCTGGCACGTGGTTAACGACGACCGCATTGCTGCCGCATCGTGTGTGCGATCACTCTGAGGGTGAATCGGCTTTTGGGGAACGGTCCGCAAAGACCGAATCACGGTAGTAACGCAACTCATTGATGCTTTCACGCACATCGTCCATTGCACGGTGGTTTCCTGGTTTGATCGGCCGTGCTTTATCAATGTGTGGATACCACCGCTTGACTAATTCTTTAATGGTCGAGACATCAACACTGCGGTAGTGCAACCAGTTCTCAATATCTGGCATGTAGTGCGCAAGAAACCGTCGATCAGTACCGATTGAATTTCCTGCCAAAGGAACTTTGCGTTCATCTGGACAGTGCTGTTTGATGAACGCAAGCGTTTCAGTTTGTGCTTGTTCAAGGGTCACTGCGCTGTTCTTGATCTTGTCCAGCAAACCAGAAGTTGTGTGCATGTTGCGGACAAAGTCATCCATCCGAGCGAGCACCTCTTCTGGTTGATGAATTACGAGATCTGGACCTTCGGCAATGATGTTCAGGTCATCGTCGGTGACCAGCGTGGCAATCTCAACGATTACATCATTTGACGAATCGAGCCCCGTCATCTCAAGGTCCATCCACACAAGCACGTGTCCAAACTACGACAACAACAGCCTGGCTCTGTAGATCGCTAATCTCTTCGCGTGGTTGAAATCAAAGTAGTCCGTCTCGATAAAGAGCTCCCGCTGCCCGAATATGCGCGAGAAGGTGATGCTGGCATTGATTTGCTGGCTCGAGAGGACGCCCTGATCCCATGTGGCGGTGGGCGTGTGCTTGTGCCTACCGGACTCGCAGTGGCGATTCCTAGAGGATATGCAGGGTTCGTTTTGCCACGAAGTGGACTTGCTTTGAAGCACGGGATCAGCGCGGCGAATTCGCCAGGCCTCATCGATGCTGGTTATCGCGGGGAACTAAAGGTCATCGTGTTGAACACCGATTCATCATCGGATTATCAAATCAAACGCGGCGATCGCATCGCCCAGCTTGTCATCCAGCGCGTTGAAGAAGTTGCCTGGGTGGAGGTTGATGAACTCGATGGATTAGATCGCGGCGGCGGATTTGGGCACAGCGGACGCTGATCGGGGCCCTTGCCGTTTGCCGAAACCGACGAAGGCAACAAGCACAGGCAATAGGTAAGCAAAGTACGTAAGCACCCGGATCTTCTCTGGATCGGCAGACCAACCAAAGAGACCTTTCAA
>CAIYHK010000270.1 GCA_903925985.1 uncultured Actinomycetes bacterium | reverse complement strand
GTTGAACAGCACCGTCTTGCCGCCGAACAGCACAACTAGCGCAGCCTGAGTACGCTCATAGGTTGTGACGGCAATGGAACTACTTAGCCCAGAGGACCTTCGAAGGACCGTCACAACTTTCCGTGACACGTTGAAACGGCATCAAGCCGGAATCAACCGTCTCAATGTGTACCCCGTTCCAGATGGTGACACCGGCACCAACATGGCACGCACGCTTGACGCTGTGGTCGAGGAGATGGAAAAGTCCGCTCCGATACTCGAAGACACTTGCAAAGCGATTAGCCACGGCTCATTGATGGGTGCTCGTGGCAACAGCGGTGTCATCCTTTCGCAGATCCTCCGTGGCCTCTCAGGCACTCTCGCGACCGCCAAAGATGTTGGTGGAACAAAAGTTGCAGAAGCACTTAAGGCTGCTTCAGCTGCTGCATATGAAGCAGTGCTGAAACCAATTGAAGGAACAATCCTCACAGTGGTGCGCGAGTCGGCTGATGGTGCAGCACAAGCCGCAGCTGATGGTGCCTCTCTGGCCGGCGTGTTGCGTGCGGCGCGTGAGGCTGGAAAGTCAGCGCTTGATCGCACGCCAGAGATGCTTCCCGTATTGAAAGACGCAGGAGTTGTCGATGCAGGTGGCGCGGGCTTCCTTTTGTTTCTTGATTCCGCATTGCACGTCGTTGACGGCGAGCCGTTACCAGAGCCAGATGAATCCGAAGGGCCAACTGCTGCGCAGTTAGAGGCTGTTGCCCATCGCATTTCTGAAAGTGGTGAGGTTGACGTTTCAGAGCTCCGTTACGAAGTCATGTACTTCCTCGCTATTGATGACACCAAGATCGGCGATTTCAAGCGTGGTTGGGGTGAG
Source organism: uncultured Actinomycetes bacterium (assembly GCA_903925985.1). GTDB lineage: Bacteria > Actinomycetota > Acidimicrobiia > Acidimicrobiales > Ilumatobacteraceae > CAIYHK01. Next base: position 2,005 of record CAIYHK010000270.1, on the reverse strand, counting down.
ATTGGTGACTCCATCGTTGTTGTCGGTGGTGATGGTGTCTGGAATTGTCACGTCCACACCAATGACATAGGTGCCGCAATCGAGGTGCCGCTCGCACTCGGCGGTATTCCAAGCAAGATCCGCGTTACCGACCTGTTTGAAGAGGTTGATGAACACGCCGAGATGATGGATCATCATCAAGGTAACCCTCGTGGTTTTGATGGGTCAGCTGCTGGCTTGCCACCGGTCACATGTGCAGTTGTTGCAGTTTGCAGTGGCGATGGTCTCGCAGAGTTGTTTGGCCAGATGGGTGTGCAAGGCGTAGTTACTGGTGGTCAAACTCTCAACCCATCAACGGCTGAGTTGATTGACGCAGTGGAACACGTGAATGCCCAACAAGTGATTCTTTTGCCGAACAACAAGAACATCATTCCGGTTGCGAACCAAGTGGATGCGCTTTGTGGAAAGACTGTTCGTGTTGTGCCAACCACTTCCATGCCAGAAGCTTTGGCAGCGCTCGTGGTCTATGACCCTGAAGAGTCGGCGGAACACAACATGAAACAAATGACCGCTGTGTTGGAGACCGTTTCGACTGGTGAAGTTACACAGGCAGTTCGTGATACCAACTCCGATGCAGGCCCAATCACAGCTGGTGACTGGATCGGAATAGTGCGCGGTGACGGAATTGTCAGCATCGCTGGTGGTGTTGTGGCAGCAGCAACAGCCCTACTGGACCATCTGATTGAGCCGGGTCGCGAACTCATCACAGTGCTTGAAGGAACTGATGCCACTCCAGCATTGACGGATCAGATTCGTGCATGGGTTTCTGAAAACCATCCCGATGTCGAGTTTGAAATCCACCGTGGTGGTCAGCCTCTGTATCCGTATCTGTTCGGGGTGGAATAGTTGGCTGAAACGCCATTGACTCTGCGCGAACTCGCAGAGATACCCGTCACTCGGCTCAAAGGAGTTGGTGACAAGCGTGAAGCGGCACTCGGCAAACTTGAAATTGAGAGCATTCTCGATCTGCTCATGTTCTACCCACGACGTTGGGTCGACCGCACTCGTGAGGCACGAATTGATGACCTGGTTGCAGGCGAAGAGTGTTTGGTGATCGGCGAAGTCAGAAGTGTCAACAAGCGTCTAACCAAGAGTCGTCGCACGATGGTGAATGTTGTTATTGGTGATGGCTCTGGGCGCTTGTCGATTTCATTTTTTAACCAGCCATGGAGAGAACGACAGCTTTCGCCGGGAATGAACATTGCGGTCTTTGGCAAGCCAGATGTTTTTCGTGGCCAACTGCAGATGACAAATCCGATTGTTGACCTGATCGGTGATCGAACGGGTCGGATAGTTCCGATCTATCCACAGAGTGAGAAAGTCGATCTCCATACTTGGGAAATCGCCTCGTTCGTGCAGAGTGCACTCGAGCGGTGTCGTCCACGCGGCATTGCTGACTCATTGAGCGATGATCTTCGTGACGCTGCCGGAGTGATCGCAAGGTTTGAGGCGATGGAGAACATTCACACTCCACAAACTCTCGAGATGCGCTCTCGCGCCCGTGAGCGCCTCGCATTTGATGAAGTATTCCGAGTGCAGACAGTTTTGATTGCCCGCAAACGTGCACTGGCATTACAAAGCATCGGCATAGAACACTCACGCGGTCAAGATGCGGCTGGAGATCTGGTCGCGCGCTTTGTTGATTCACTGCCGTTTAAACCCACTTCCGCACAGGACCGCGTGATTGGTGAGATCGGTGTTGATCTATCCAATCCACAACCAATGCACAGACTTCTACAGGGTGACGTCGGCAGTGGAAAGACGGTGGTTGCGGTGGCCGCGATGCTGACAGCTGTGCAAGGCGGGTATCAAGCAGCGATCATGGCGCCAACGGAAGTGCTCGCTGAACAACACTCCCTTGGAATCAAAAATTTGCTTGCTAGTTTTACGGTTCCGGACCCAGCCACTTTGACCGGGGAACGAAATCTCACAGTTGAACTCCTAACCGGGAGTCTCACGGCAGGGG
>CAIYHK010000269.1 GCA_903925985.1 uncultured Actinomycetes bacterium | reverse complement strand
GGTTCGACTCTGACCGCACAGCAGCCTCTTAACAATGTTGTGCGAGTTGCAGTTCAGTCCCTTGCTTCTGTCATGGGTGGCACTCAGAGTTTGCACACCAATGGCTTTGACGAGGCTCTCGGACTGCCAACCGAAGAAGCGGCACGCATCGCATTGCGCACACAGCAGATCATTGGCTACGAAAGTGGCGTAGCAGACACCCCAGACCCTCTTGCAGGGTCGTACTTCGTTGAGGCGCTCACGGATGAAGTCGAGCGCCTCGCATGGGAATACATCAGCCGAATTGATGACATGGGTGGTGCTGTTGCAGCAATCGAAACTGGCTTCCAGATGGATGAGATTGAACAAGCTGCTTATGAATACACGAAGTCAATTGATGATGATGAGCGTGTGATCATCGGCGTTAACAAGTTCACCGTTGACAACGAGCCCGAGCCGAACGTCTTCCCAATTGATCCAAGCCTTGGTATCAATCAGGTGAAACGCTTGAAGGAATACAAGGCGAATCGTGATCAAGCCCGTGTGGCAGCACGCCTGCAAGATGTGCAGTCAGCGGCCCGTGGAAGCGACAACCTTTTGATCCCAATGAAGGAAGCACTTCGCGCTGACGCAACCCTCGGCGAGATCAGCGATGCACTCCGTGAAGTGTTTGGAACTTTCGTTCCAGGACGCTGACCCCTTCAGCCAATGTGATTGACCCGAAGTTCGGGTCGTGCGGGAGCCTCAGGCGCACCGGTTGGCCAGCCAACGTAGATGTGACCAATGATTGCTGTGCCGCGATCAAAACCACAGAAATCAGCAACTGCTTTCTGTGCAGGGGGTGGACACGATCCCCAATAGGTGGCGAGCCCACGGGCAGTAGCCGCAAGTAAAAGCGTCTGGATACCTGCTGCAACCGCGTCACGGTTTTCGTCTGTTCGTAGTTGATCTTCCCCCTGAGCGGAACCAACAACGATGAGCGAAGGGGAGCGCAGAAACTTGGTGCGTGCTTTAGCAACAGCGTCTTCATCTTTGCCGGCTGTTGCGAGTGCATCGGCAACGGTATTGCCGTATGCCGCACGACCTTCACCTTTCACATGGGCGAATCTCCATGGCCAGGTCCGCTTGTGGTTAGGTGCCCACATCGCTAAATCGCAAATCTCTTCGATTAAAGAGTCGGGCACTGCGCGGCTCTTGTCAACCAACAGTGATGTCCGACGCGCCTTGACCAGACGATCAAACTCGGAGTGATTTTCAGACATCAGTTCTTGTGCAGGGCAGCGTTTAATCCGCCCCAGTTGCCCGTGCGTTGGACGGCTTCTACGGTGCCTGACTTCGAGTTGCGACGGAAAAGAAGACCGTTGACTCCGGACAGTTCGCGTGCTTTCACCCATGATCCGTCTGGCACCTGCAACATTGATCCCGCGGTGATGTACAAGCCTGCTTCAACGATGCATTCATCGCCGAGGCTAATTCCGATGCCACTATTGGCGCCGAGCAGGCAACGCTCGCCGATGGTGATCATCTCTTTGCCACCGCCCGAAAGAGTTCCCATGATGGATGCACCACCACCGATGTCACTTCCATCGCCGACGATTACACCTGCGGAAATGCGACCTTCAACCATCGACGCACCGAGTGTGCCGGCGTTGAAGTTGCAGAACCCTTCGTGCATCACCGTTGTGCCTGGGGCTAGATGAGCACCAAGACGCACACGGTCAGCATCGGCAATACGAACACCACTTGGAACCACGTAATCGGTCATTCGTGGGAATTTGTCAACACCATGCACGGTGAGTGTGTCACCGTGAACTTTTGCGTTCCATCGCACATCTTCAAGTGAGTCGAGCGCAACTGGGCCGTAGTTGGTCCACGCAACGTTGGCAAGCAGACCGAATGCACCGTCAAGATTCAAACTGCGCGGGCGGGCGTAGCGGTGGGAAAGCAAATGCAAGCGTAGGTACACGTCGCTTGCATCCTTTGGCGCGGCGCTGACATTGATCACCATGCGCACGGGTACAAGCTGGACTCCACGACGACCGTCGAATCTGGCGCCAGCATCGACGCTTGGTGCGTCGTCAGGTACGGTCTCGCCCCAACCAAGGGAGCGGAACCAGGTATCTAGAACCGTGCCATCGGCGGCGATGCTGGCAAGCCCTTGACCCCAAGCCGATTCCGTTTTCTGGTCTTGGCTCATCGGTCGAAAACCTCCGGTCGCAGTGTGGGGAACAGGATTACATCTTTGATGGTTGAGACACCCGCAAGCAACATGGTCACACGGTCCATGCCGATTCCAAGACCACCAGTTGGTGGCATGCCGTACTCGAGTGAGCGCAGGTAATCCTCATCTACAGTGCCGGCTTCGAGTGACCCAGCTTCCTTAGCACGCTGCTCATCTTCTCTCGTTGCAGCGCCACGTACTCAGCCCGCGGAAGAGTGGGGGTCC
>CAIYHK010000268.1 GCA_903925985.1 uncultured Actinomycetes bacterium | reverse complement strand
GCCGATCTTCAGGACGAGCATTCAAAACTGCATCGATCTGACCCTGGCTAACGATCACGTGTTGTTGGCGACCCACACCGGCATCGGACAAGAGTTCTTGAACATCAAGCAATCGGCACGGAGATCCATTGATTGCATATTCGCTGTCACCGTTACGGAACAGTGTGCGAGTGATTGATACTTCGGTGAATTCCACTGGAAGCAACCCAGAGGCGTTGTCGAAGGTAAGTGTCACTTCAGCGCGGCCAAGTGCAGGACGCTTGTCAGTGCCATTAAAGATGACATCTTCCATCTTGTTACTGCGCACCGCCGAGGGCGCCTGGGCTCCAAGTACCCACGCCAACGCGTCGACAACGTTGGACTTTCCAGAGCCGTTTGGCCCAACCACGACGGTCACCCCAGGCTCGAACTCCATCGTGGTCGAATCAGCGAAGGACTTGAACCCTTTGAGTATGAGTGACTTCAAAAACACAGCGAACAGAGGTTACAAGACCCACGGCCAGCCGTTCTGAGATTGCGGCTTGGTATTTCTAACGCTGGCAGAACGGGCAGAAAAAGGTCGATCGACCCGCGACTTGGATGCGTTTAATGAGCTTTTCTCGCCCCACCGAAGCACAGGTCAAGCACGGTTCGTCCTCTCGCCCGTATGCAAGGTGCTCGTCCTGGTACCCGCCATATGAGCCATCAAGCCCCACGTATTGGGTATCAACGAGGGTTGAGCCGCCTAATGCGACGGCTTCGGTCAAAACCGCCACAGTTTGGTTGCAAATCTCACCAACCTTGGCGGCCGACAATCGGTTTGCGGCGCGCCGTGGATGCACGTGGCTTCGGTGCAGAATCTCGTCGGCGTAGATATTGCCAATGCCCGAAACTGGTCGCTGGGACAAAAGTACCGCCTTGATCGGCGCGCGTTTGGACCGTAGCACCGCGTGCACTGCTGACGGATCAAGCGTGGAATTGATCGGATCTACTCCCAAAGCCGAGATCTCAGGAACTATCTCGGTCTCAAGTTCAGTTGGATACACCACCACTTCACCGAATGTGCGCGGATCCACAAACCTCAGTTCCTGATTTGGCTTGCGACCGCGAGCAGAGGCCAGGTGCATCACCACATGCGTATGCGGGAGCCTTGGATCGAGTGTGCTGTTCAGAATTAGCCGGCCACTCATCCGCAAGTGGATCATCATCGAGTGGTCGTTGTCGAGATCAACCATTAGGTACTTCGCATGGCGCCGTGTACGGATTACTTTGCCGCCTCGCAGCCCGTTTATGACCGCCTCTTTACCGACCCGGCGCACACTGCGTTCGCGCCCAACTTCCACATCGGTGATGACCTTGCCTACAACTGAAGAATCAACGCCGCGACGGACGGTCTCAACTTCAGGCAATTCAGGCATTGAGCTTCTTGAATGCCAACTCAGCGGCATTCTGTTCGGCCGCCTTTTTGCTACCACCACTAGCTTCACTTACAACCAAACCACCAATCGCTAGCGTCACGACAAATGTGGGTTCATGAGCCGGCCCAAATTCTCGGTGCTCGTAGCGCGGGCGACCTTGGTCGTTCTGGGCGAGCCACTCTTGCAGCAGAGTCTTGTAATCAAACTGCGCCCTACCTGCAATCGCATCTGCAATCTCGTCGGTCAAAAGATGCAGCACAACCTTCTTTGCACAATCAGTGCCACCATCTAGATACACAGCGCCAAATACCGCCTCAAGTGCGTCGGACAAGATCGATGTTTTGTCACGACCACCACTTGCCGCCTCCGCATCTCCAAGAGCGAGGTGCTCACCAAGGCCGATCCGGCGCGCGACTGTGGCGAGTGCATTTGTGTTGACCACCGTCTTGCGGATGTCTGTGAGCCTTCCTTCGGGAAAACTTTCAGGGTCCCGATAGGTGAAATCAGCAACTACCCAGCCGAGTACTGCATCACCGAGATACTCAAGGCGCTCATTTGATTCTGCCTCAGGAAAATCTTTCGAATAAGACCGATGGACAAGGGCATGGGCAAGCAACGATGAATCTACGAAGCGATAACCGAGAGCTTGCTCCAGCTCGGTAGCGCCGAGGGTCATAACTCAGCCGAGTTGGCCGACGACGAAGTCGACCGCATCACGAACGGTCTTTAGATCAGCCAGATCTTCGTCTTCAATACGAAATTGCTTGCCAGTTTGTTCAGCAACGTCGGTTTCCAAAGCATCAACGAGTTCAATCAGCGCCAACGAATCAGCGCCCAGGTCGTCGACGAACGACTGACCTTCACCAATTGCCGCCGCATCCATCTCGAGAATCTCCGCAAGGTTGTTACGCACAATCGCCAACACTCCAGCACGATCAAGACTTGCCATTTCTACTCCCCCGCTTTTGTAAACAACGAGAACTTTAGTCAGCCAACGACGCGAGTGCGGTGCGGATACTGCCGACCATGTCGCAGTCCACCATCTCTTTAGCGACTTTGATGCCATTCAACATTGCGCGTGGGCTAGACGAGCCATGCGAAATGATGCAGACCCCATCGATTCCAAGCAGGATCGCACCGCCATAAGTGTCTGGGTCGAACTGTTCGTACATCGGCAATAAAGCCGGCATCAATGCATCAGCATGGGCTTGCATCTCAGGGGTGGACGCAAAAGCCGCGAATAGTGACTTGATCACGGTTTTCAACGAACCCTCAAGGGTTTTGAGCACCACGTTGCCAGTGAATCCATCGGTTACAGCAACATCCACTTCGGTGGTCATGAGGTCACGGCCCTCGATGTTGCCAATGAAATTGATCCCCTTGGTGCGAGAAAGAAGCTCAAATCCTTCTTTGCGCAGCGTGTCTCCCTTGCCGGGCTCTTCACCAATTGACAACAACCCGACTCTGGGATTTTCGATTCCGAAGCGTTGACGTGAATAGACCGAGCCCATGATCGCGAACTGCGCAAGCCACTCAACGGACACTTCAGCATTTGCTCCCGAATCAAGCAACACGGTCGGCGTGCTACCCGGCACCGGAACCGCAGTTGCAATCGCCGGACGCGCCACGCCTTTAATTCGGCCCATTCGCAAGAGGGCGCTCGCCATGGTGGCGCCAGTGTTGCCTGCTGAAATCATGGCCGATGCCTTGCCATCGCGAACAGCTTCGGCGCATCGCACGAGTGTTGAATCTTTCTTGCGGCGCACGGAGCCCGCAGGGTCTTCATCCATTTCAATTACTTCACTTGCGTGAAGCAATGGGATGTCGCCTACGCCGTCAAGACCTTCGGGTCCAACCAGCACCACGGGGATCCCCGCAGCAACAGCGTCGTGTGCACCAGCGAGAATTGCCGCCGGGGCGTTATCGCCGCCCATTGCATCGACGGCGACGGGGAGCATTAGGCGACGTCTACAGCGACGCGGTCCTTGTACCAACCGCAGTTGGGGCACACAGTGTGTGGCACTTTGGCCGAACCACAGCGTGGGCAATTTGAACGCGACGGTGCAGCCAGCTTCCAGTTGCTGGCGCGACGCATGCGGGTCTTTGACTTGGACTTTTTCTTCTTGGGAACGGCCATGGCGCTCTCCCTAAATTGCGGATTCTCGCGAACCCTCGGACAACAAGGCTTGATAACGATAGCGGGGGCAGTGGTCCGACTGCTAGTTCGCCGGTTTTGCGCCCTCAGTCGTTGGAAAGGCGACCCTTGAGGGCATCCAGGGCATCCCACGGGCTGGACTTCTCAACTGGGGTGCAGTTGCAGGGAGCCACGGCGAGATCAGCTCCGCAAACGGTGCACAATCCAGGGCACTCGGGGGCGCAAAGCGGGAGGGTCGGCAGCTCTAGCAGCAACACTTCACGAACCATCGGGCTCAAGTCGAGCTGTTCACCCACAATCTCGTAGGCGTCTGGATCAGTAACTAACTGCTGATACAACTCGTTGACCGCGGTGGTGGCAACTCCTTGCACCGGCTTTAGGCAACGACTGCATTGGTCGCTCCACTCCATGCTCAATTCGCCACGAACTGCAATCCCGCCGTTCACACTTTCTAGATGTAAGCGAATCGGAACCTCAGTTGCGGTAACACGTCGGTCATCAAAATTGAAGTGATTCACATCTACGGCGACGTCAATCAGTTTTTCCGAACCCGCTCGACGGGTTAGCTCGGCAACATTGACAAGCAATGGATTGGCCATGACGGATCCGTTCAGGAATCGTCTTGGTCAAAGAAACCACTGCGATCGATCTCGCCGCTTGGGTCCTTATCGTCGTGCAGTGCTTGCTCACCGATTGACAAACGCTGACGACCCGCGGCCACGGTTTTGCCGAGTCGATCCAAGAGGATTTCAAAACTGGCGAGACGCTGGTCGAGAAAATCCTCAGTCTCAAGCTTGAGCCTGCGTGCCAGATCCTCAGCGGCCTCACGGACATGCTGTGCGTGTGCCTCTGCTGCACGCACCACATCGGTCCGTTGAACCATCCGCTCGGCGCGAACACGTGCAGCGCCGATTATTTCATCAGCTTCACGACGCGTCTTGTTGATGAAGTCTTCGCGCTCTTTCAGCATCCAGCGTGCTTGGCGAATCTCGTCGGGAAATCTCGCAACTGCCTCATCAAGCAACGCCAGAACTTGTTCTCGATCAATTCTGGGAGTGCTGGACAACGGAACATTCGGCGCGGTTGCAATCAAGTCAATGACATCACGCAGTAACACTTCAGCCTCACCGAGTTGCGGCTGCACCGGCTGATCAACGGGGCCGAGGTCATCGTCATATGACGGGTTCATCCACGATCTCCTTTGTGTGGGAAGCGCAGTTTGAGTTCTTTGGCCACAACTACCGGCACCATCGATGAGACATCGCCTCCGTACTGGGCAATCTCACGAACAAATCGACTGCTGATGAATGACATTGACGGATCACTTGGTAGGTAGACCGTACGAATCCCTGAAACGGCATAGTTGGTTTGCGCCATCTGCTGTTCGACATCAAAGTCGCCCGCGTTGCGCACACCCTTCACAATTGCTGTGGCGCCAACGGAGGCTGCGGCATCAATTGCAAGACCCGGGAATGCAACTACACGCACATGCTTGACCTTGCCGAAAACTTCCTCAAGCAAGCCAAGCCTTTCATCAAGCGTGAACATCCCCGTGTGTTTCTCAGGGTTGTACATCGCAGCGACTACGACATCGCCAAAGATCTGCACCGCCTGGTTGACGATGTCAATGTGGCCGTTGTGGGGCGGGTCGAAACTGCCCGGATAAAGCACTGCCATATCTATTTACGGTATCCGTTGCAGGAAGGTCACCCACGTCCCGCCGTAACGCTTGCTGCGAATTGCTTCCCATCCCTCAATAATTGCAAGGGGTTTATCGCTTTCGACCACGACCGTTGTCGGATGGTCCTGCCTTGCTTCGGCCACTTGCGTGAGGAGTTTTTGCCAATCATTGAATTCATATGGTGGGTCAGCAAGAACGATGTCCGAACCTGCAAGAGCGTCACGACGTGACATCGCGTCAGCGTGAACAACAGTTGATCTCGATTCCAACCCAAGGTGTTCGATGTTGGATTTGATCACCGCAATGGCTCGACGATCCGACTCAACAAAAGTGCAATGTGAAGCACCCCTCGATAGTGCTTCGAATCCAAGTGCGCCAGATCCCGCAAACATGTCAGTTACTCGTGCTTCGTCCAGCACATCCATACTCCAAAGGGCATTGAAGACAGCCTCACGGACTTTGTCGGTTGTCGGGCGAGTCAGCTTGCCTTCTGGCGCTTCAAATCTGCGCCCCCTCAGGCTTCCTGCGACAATTCTCACGTGGCGATACTAGAGGTGAGAGAGTTGAGCGATGCAGGACGACAACAAAATCAAGCCAGCGACAACAATCGTCTGTGTCGACTGCGGTGGCCCCGCCACTCTGATCACCTTTGAGCCAGAACTCGGCTGGGAAATTGGGGATGTTGTCGCCTACCGCTGCCGTGATTGTCTTGATCGCTGGGACCTCGTACTGGAAGCCGACGACAACTAGCTCTTAAACAAATACTCGAGATCATCTGGAGATAGAAGCAGGTTGATCTCATCGCGTAATTCTGAGTTCTGCTTCAGTAATGGATCAGCATCAACCATGCGTTGAGCGATGTGACGTGCACGCTCAATCAACTCACGATCTGTACGGAGCGAGGCAAGGCGGAGGTCGTTTTCACCTTTTTGGGCAGTTGACATCAACGTGCCCTCACCGCGGATCTCAAGATCAACTTCAGCCAAGACAAATCCATCAGTACTGGCCACTAATGATTCGATGCGCGGGCTTGAGTCGAGTTCTTCGGTGGTTACCAACCAACAAGTAGAAGCGATAGATCCACGACCAACGCGTCCACGCAACTGGTGAAGCTGCGCAATGCCAAATCGGTCCGCATCAAGAATCACCATCACCGTGGCATTTGGTACATCCACACCGACCTCGATCACCGTTGTTGCTATGAGCACGTCGGTTTCCCCGCGGCGAAATGCCGACATCACAGCATCTTTTTCAGCTGAGTGCATACGGCCGTGCAACAGCGCCAAGCGCAACCCCTTTAACTCGCCTGCCTGCAGAGTCGCCAAGGTTTGTTCCGCTGATGCCGCCTCCAACTTTTCACTCTCTTCAATCAAAGGGCAGACGACGTAAGCCTGTTGACCATTTCCTACTGCATCACGGATATTTTCCCAAGGCAACTCTTG
>CAIYHK010000267.1 GCA_903925985.1 uncultured Actinomycetes bacterium | reverse complement strand
TCCTGATGGCATCGGAACATCAGGCCTCGAATCACAATTCGATGAAGTGCTGATGGGCGTTGATGGCCGACAAGTGATCGAGCGCGACAGTGACGGGCGTTCAATTCCGTCCACCAGATCAATCGTGCGCGAGCCCGAAGCTGGGCAAGATCTCGTGCTCACAATTAACAGGTCGATGCAGTTCCAGACCGATGCAGCCTTGTTGCAACGTGTCGCCGAGCTGAAGGCTCGTGGTGGAAACGCAATTGTGATGAATTCAAAGACTGGTGAGATCTATGCGATTTCGAGTATCCGCCGACTGGACTCAGGCACTTACACAACTTCGCCAGGTAACTTGTCAGCGGTTGAAGCGTACGAACCGGGCTCGGTCGCAAAAGTAATCAGTGTTGCGGCAGCAATTAACGAAAACCGTGTAACTGATAAGAGCGTGTTCTCGGTTCCGGGATGGCAGCGATTCGATGACTTCACCATTCGTGACGCCTTCCCTCATGACCTTCAGCAGATGACTGTGCGCGAGATTCTTACTCAATCATCGAACCTTGGAACCGTTCTGATCAGCCAGGAAATCCCCACTGAGACGCTCTACTCATACATCAAGGCTTTCGGTTTTGGAGCAAAGACCGATCTCAATTTCCCCAACGAGAGCGCGGGTCTATTGCGTGATGTTGAGGACTGGCGAGGCACGGAGAAGCTGACAGTTGCTTATGGTTACGGTTTCGCATCGACTTCACTGCAGTTGGTCGCGGCGGTCAACGTCATCGCCAATGGTGGAGAATACGTGGCACCAAAACTGGTCAAAGCCACAATCGACGGTGATGGGAACGTTAAGGACACGGCACCTTCAGAGACGCACCGAGTGCTCACCCCAGACACTTCAAGCATGATGCTGTCAATCATGAAAGACGTCGTGTGTTTAGGTACTGGAACCCGCGCCCAAGTTGAACTAATGAATGTCGCTGGCAAAACCGGTACGGGATACAAGGTGCAACAGAACGGTACCTACAACACAAACGAAGGTGGCCGTAAGTACTTCGCATCATTTGTGGGTTTCTTTCCAGCGGATAACCCTGAAGTAACAATCTTGGTTTCAATTGACGAACCAGATCCGAGTTCTCAGGACCGTTTTGGTGGTACCGCTGCAGCACCCGCATTCGCACGCTTGGCTCAAGTTGCCATTCGTGAACTGCAAATTCAGCCGACTACAAATCATGATGGTTGTCCAGCCAATGTTGAAGTTGTGGGACACTGATGCCGATTTCAATCGTTGATCTACCGAGACTTGCGGGATTTGAAGCCACAAACTCAGGTGGAGACGTACGAATTTCGGATGTCAGCCACACCACAAACAACATTCCTGCCGAATCATTATTCTGCTGTGTTCGCGGGGCTTCCGCTGACGGACACGACTTTGCGGCCGAGGCGCTCGGTTCTGGGGCAGTTGCATTGATGGTTGATCGCTTGTTGCCGATAGACGCACCACAGCTTCGAGTTGCAGATGTTCGACGTTGTATGGCTCTTTCGGCAGCGGCGGTACACGGCTTTCCGTCACATGAACTGCAGGTCGTGGGAATTACCGGAACAAACGGCAAGACCACCACGGCTTACATGCTCGGGGCGATTCTCTCAGCGGCAGATGTGCGTAATCAGGTAGCCGGGACATTGAGTGGAGTGCGTACGACACCTGAAGCCACTGATCTACAGCGTGCCTTGAGGTCTTGGCACGAAGACGGTGGCCAGGCATACGTGATGGAAGTGTCGTCACACGCGCTGCATCAAGATCGTGTCCTTGGAACCAGGTTTGCAGTCGGAATCTTCACCAATCTTGGAATCGATCATCTTGATTACCACGGCACGGTTGAGGCCTACTTTGCCGCTAAGGCACGCTTGTTCACTACCGGGATGACGGATCGTGCAGTAATCAACCGTGATGATGTTCACGGTCAGCAATTACTCGATGTGCTCGGGGCTTCTGCTGTGGCTTTCGGATTGAGTGATGCAACTGATGTCGTCGTCGGGCCGGACTCAGTGCGATTCACATGGTCTGGCGTTGCAATGCATCTACCAATGGGAGGAACTTTCAATCTTGCGAATGC
>CAIYHK010000266.1 GCA_903925985.1 uncultured Actinomycetes bacterium | reverse complement strand
TTCTGCGAGGATTGCGATTGGCTTGAAGTTCAAAACACCGGGAGTCTACGCGCGTTCACGTGGGACAGTTTCAACGAAGCCATTTGGCTAAATAGTGCGAGAGCTAAAAAATGAATCGAGAGGCATTCGTCACTGAATATGCGCGCTGGCTGGAGCAAGGCACAGCTGCGTTTTTTGTTGGAGCAGGCCTCTCACGCAAGGCTGGCTATCCCGACTGGCGAACGCTATTGAAAGGGATTGCTGGCGAGCTCAAAATTGATCTTGATCACGAGCACGACCTTGCAGGTGTGGCTCAGTGGTACATCAACAAAACCGGACGGCAAAGGACGCGTATCGCACAGACAATCAAGGATAGTTTTCCCGATATGGCGGAGGTGCCCCAAGCGCAACGTATCATGGCGCGCCTTCCTGTGAGGCATATCTGGACGACAAACTACGACCGATTGATCGAGCGTGCATGGGAACTTCAACGCCGCAGTCTCGATGTCAAGGCGATCAAGAGCGACTTGAGCGTAAGTTCACCCTGGGCAGACACTGTGTTGTACAAGATGCACGGCAGCGTCGACCACCCCTCCGAGATCGTGATCGCTACAGACGACTACGAAATGTATCGGCAGACTCGGTCCGGATTCCTGCAAGTGCTGAATGGCCATCTCATCGGATTGCATTGCCTATTTCTTGGATTCAGCTTCACCGATCCGAACATCTCCCACCTTCTATCCATCATTCGCGAGTCGATGGGCGAGCACGCTACACAACATTACGCGATCGTCCGAAAGCCCCAGAAAAGTTCGAGAAAGGACGCGGAGCAACTACTGCCGTATGAGTTGGCCAGGCACGCGCATTGGGTTGACGATTTACAACGCTACGGAATCAACTGCGTAGAGATTGAAGATTATGCGGAGATCGATTCAATACTTCTGGAGGTAGAAGCGGCTGTCGCGAGACGGAGTGTCTTCGTCTCAGGCAGTTACCCCGATGATGTGCGAGATGACCTTCGGTTGCTCATCGAAAAGATTGCAACCGAGATTGGCAAGAATATCGCCCATCAGGGCCTGCGGTTGGTCTCTGGTTTCGGGTTAACAGTGGGAAGCTCAGTCATTGGTGGTGTCCTCGGTCAGGCCTATTCCAATAGCGTCCCTTCACTGGATCGCAGCCTTTGCCTTCGCCCATTCCCGCAGGTGACGCCCGCCGGCTTTGAAGAAGCCGAATTTCGGCGCCGGTACCGTGAAGACATGATGCAGCAAGCGGGGATCTGCGTCTTTGTCGGAGGTGCACGACAAGGTGATCAGGGCATCGAATTAGCGCCCGGCGTCATCGAGGAGTACGAGATTGCGCGAGCGCTCGGGAAAATTATTATTCCGGTGGCAAGCACAGGTGGTGCAGCAGCCGAAATCTGGAAACGATTGGCCTCCGACGGTGGTGCGGTAACTGCACGTCTTCCCGAAGAGATTTTTCAAACGCTAGGGTTGACCGATGCGTCAGTGGAAAGCACGTGCGCGGCTATCGCCTCCGCCATTTGTTCGGCGACAAAGAGGGGCTAGAGTCAATACCGGTAGTGACCTACAGATAAGGAGATTCACAATGACTAGGAAAGCCTTCTACAGCTTCCACTACCTGCCCGATTCGTGGCGTGCATCGACTGTGCGCAACATTGGCGCGATTGAGGGCAATCGGCCCGCCACTGACAATGACTGGGAGGCCGTCAAGCGCGGCGGCGACGATGCGATCAAGCGGTGGATCGCTGATCAAATGAAAGGTCGGTCATGCACCATTGTGCTCGTGGGCACCGATACAGCCAATCGGAAGTGGATCAACCACGAGATTGTCCGGTCGTGGGATGAAGGTATGGGCATTGTTGGCATCCGCATCCATGGAATCAAGAACGCAGATCAAGAAACCTCCGCCATGGGTGAAAATCCATTCGACTACATCAGCTACGGCAGCACCGGCAAGAAGCTTTCCTCAATCGTGAAGTGCTACAACCCCGCAGGGGCGACAAGCCAGGAACGATACGATTGGATCAGGCAACATCTGGCCAACGCGGTGGAAGAAGCCATCACTATTCGCAAAAACAACTAGATCGAAATAGTCTATGTGGTCTCCTGCAGTTTGAACAAATGTCCGTGGGCTGCGGGCGCGCATAGTGACGAAATTGGGCTTTAAGCGTTGTGGCATGTCAGATTGAGAGCGATGTTGATCTGGGTCTCCTCAACGTACTGCGGCCGTCTCGTTTTGGTCTCCGGCTAAGGTA
>CAIYHK010000265.1 GCA_903925985.1 uncultured Actinomycetes bacterium | reverse complement strand
TGGGAGTTCCGATGGGTTCGCCAGTTTTGCGATGCGAACGCATCACAGAATCAGAAGGGGGTAAGGCAGTGCTGCTTTCACAACACGTCTTCCCCGCACATCGCACGGAGTTTGTGGTTGATTTGCCGCATGCGGCGCCTTCAATGGCGCCGAGTGGTTTGCGGTTGGTCGAGTAAGCCTTTGCTTACCAGCTATTCCAGTGACTTACTTGGCTCAATGGAAGCCGCTTGGCGGGCTTGAAGTCAGTGCCAACTGTGTAGGCCACTGGGAACAAACCAACTTGTGAATGGGTCTCAAATGGAATGCCCAAAATATCGGCAGCCTCACGCTCACCTTCGCCGAGCAAGTGCAAAGTGGTCCACGCAGAACCAAGACCGCGCTCACGTAATGCGAGCATGAAACTCCAAGCTGCAGGAAGGATTGAGCCGTAGAGAGACGCCGCCATTGCGCCACCGGCATTCTCTGCGCGCCCCTGAATCACTGGGATCATTAGATATGGAGCGCGCTGCATGTTCTTTGCAAGGAACAATGCGGAGTCGCCGACCTTGGGCATTGACTCACGGCGCACGTCACCTTCTGCGTATTCAGGCTTCGGGAGTGAGTAATAGAGCATGAATGCATCGTGGTAAATCTTTGCGATTGCATCTTTTTTCTTTTGCTCATCAATCATCACGAAGTGCCAACCCTGCATGTTGGACCCAGTTGGGGCTTGCAGCGAGATTTCCAGACACTCGTCAATTAGCTCACGCTCAACTGGACGGTCGAAGTCGAGTCGCTTGCGGACACTACGGGTGGTCAGGAGTACTTCGTCGGCGGAAAGGTTCAAACGCATGGGAAAACTCTACGGCTCATTTGGGCCCGTGGATACACCGATAGGCTCGCACCATGGGCGTAATCAAGAATTTCCATGATCGGGTAGAGGTCGAGATCACCGATGGTGTTGCCGATGTGCGGATGATCCGGGTGGATAAACGCAATGCACTGGACAACGAGATGTTTATGGGTCTTGATGAGGCAGGGCAGTACTTGAAGACCGCCGAAGGTGTGCGTGTCGCAGTTCTGCGTGGCGAAGGTAAGTCGTTCTGTGCGGGTCTTGACTTTTCGATCTTCAGCCAAATTGCCGAGGGCGATAAGGGCGCTGGACCCACTGTGATGGGAGACCGGGTTTCTGACCAGATCGCCAACCGTGCACAGCGCGTTGCTTGGACATGGCAAGAGGTTTCCGCACCAGTCATCGCCTCGGTTCACGGGCATGCAATGGGCGGCGGTTTTCAGATTGCCATGGGCGCCGACATTCGCATTGCGCATCCCGACACTCAGTTCAGTGTGCGCGAAATGCATTGGGGATTGTTCCCCGACATGTCGGGCACGCTCACTCTTGGTGCTCACGTGCGACCCGATGTAGCCAAAGAGCTCATCTATTCGGCCCGGATATTCGATGGCAACGAAGCCCATGCCTTAGGAATAGTGACCAAGGTCTCAGCCGATCCGCTGACCGATGCTCGGGTGCTCGCGGATCAGATTGCCAGCGCCAATCCTTCGGCAATTCGGGCCGCCAAGCGACTCGTTAACCGTATGGCATATGGCGATGCGGCTGGGCAGCTTGAAGCTGAGCGCACCGAAATTGCCCAGGTGATCGGCAAGCCCAACCAGATTGAGGCTGTAATGGCGAATCTCGCGGACCGAAAACCTATTTTCAAAGACCTCGACTGAGGCCGTAGCATTTAATTAATTGGTCGGGGCGTTCCGTCCCGCCGAACTCGGGTCAGCGTCGCCCCGATTTTCAACAAGAGAAGTCGTTGAAAGTAGAGAGTTTGATGACGCCCAAGTTTTATCCCGAAGCCCATGGTTTGTACGACCCACGCTTTGAACACGACGCGTGTGGAGTGGGATTTGTCGCGCATATAAAAGGTGAGAAGAGCCACGCGATAGTCGCTAACGGCATCAGTTCGCTTTGCAACATGGAGCACCGTGGTGCGACCGGGGCCGAAGCGGACACCGGCGACGGAGCTGGAGTTCTAATTCAGATTCCTGACAAGTTCTTCCGTGCCGTAGTGGGCTTTGAACTCCCGCCAGTCGGTGCTTATGGCGCAGGTCTTGCGTTTCTCCCATCAGAACTTGAAACTGCCGAAAAAGCAGTTGCGTCCATCGAAGAAATTGTCCGCCAAGAAAGTCTCAAAGTTCTCGGCTGGCGCGAAGTGCCCTTTGATCCGAAGACCATTGGTAAAACTGCACGTGCAGTGATGCCGTTATTCCGGCAACTTTTCATTGCCGACCCATCGGGAGCAACCGGTATCGATCTCGATCGAAAGCTGTTTGTTGTGCGTAAACGCATTGAGCGTGAACTGACAGCCGATCAGTCCACATATTTTCCGTCACTTTCATCCCGAACATTCGTCTACAAGGGAATGTTCACAACGCCACAGTTGCGCGAGTGCTTCCTTGATCTTGCCGATGAAAGAGTTGAGTCGGCGATCGCTTTATTCCACAGCCGTTTCTCCACCAACACGTTTCCGTCCTGGCCATTGGCGCACCCATACCGGTTCATTGCGCACAACGGTGAGATCAACACAGTGCAGGGCAACCGTAACTGGATGCGCACCCGTGAGTCATTGCTGAAATCCGATCTCATTGCGAACCTCGAGCGCGCGTATCCAATCTGTACCGCGGGTGGGTCCGACTCAATGAGTTTTGACGAGGTGTTGGAGTTGTTGCACCTCGGTGGGCGATCATTGCCACACGCAGTGCTGATGATGATTCCAGAAGCGTGGGAAAACCACGCCACGATGAGCCCAGCTCTACGAGCTTTCTATCGATTCCACGCAGCAATGATGGAGCCATGGGATGGCCCGGCGAGTGTTGCGTTCACTGACGGCACCTTGATTGGTGCAGTTCTTGACCGTAACGGTCTGCGCCCAAGCAGATTCTGGGTAACTGCTGACGATCTCGTGATCATGTCGTCTGAAGTTGGCGTGATGGACATCGACCCGGCGCGTGTAGTGCGTAAAGGTCGTCTGCAACCTGGGCGTATGTTCCTTATTGATACCGCTCAGGGTCGCATCATTGATGACACTGAGATCAAGAATGAACTCGCTGCCGCAGAGCCTTATGGCGAGTGGCTTGATCGCGGTTTGATGTTGCTTGATGATCTGCCGGACCGTGAGCATGTGGTTTATAGCCACAGCAGCGTGCTGCGGCGCCAGCAGGTTTTTGGATACACACACGAAGAGTTGCGCATCATCCTCACACCAATGGCTAAGAGTGGTCTGGAACC
>CAIYHK010000264.1 GCA_903925985.1 uncultured Actinomycetes bacterium | reverse complement strand
TCACCCTTTGCTTTGAGTGCCAACAAGAACGCAGAAATCTCTGAATCAGTTGCGTCCCCGGCGAGCATCGACTCCATGGCGGCTGCAGCGACCTCTGGTTCAAGATCGAGATTGTTGTTGAGCCCAGCGATTACACCGGACCAACCACCAGGAAGTTTGGTCATTCGACCATTCTTTATGCCGAGCGTCGTCGCTGACGAATAATGCGGCGACGCTCTTTGGATGTTGCGCCACCCCACACTCCATCTTTTTCGCGACTCATGAGTGCGTGCTCGAGGCAAGCAACTCGCACGGAGCACTCAGAACAAATGTCCTTTGCCTCGTTCGCGTTCTCTTCGTCTTCAGGATAAAAGATGGTTGGATCAAGCCCATTACAGGCTCCACGGACACGCCACTGGTTTAATTCGTGACGTTCGAACCACTCATCTGCACTACCTACTGCTGTTACAGCAATGCTCATCGGAGCCCCCACTTACCTTCCCCCGCGCCGACCGTGGTCAGCACTGGTGATAGTAGGTGTCACCCGTCACAGTGTCCAACCCGAGACCCAGGTCTCGGGAAAGTGCTTATTGGCGCAGGTCTCCCAACAATTCCTGGACTGTTGAATCAAGCAGATATTGCTCTTCTCGGTAGGCCGGGAGGCTAATGACAACCTTGCAATTCCCCTTGGCAAAAGCCTCGATTTGTTCTGGAGTGAAGTCGAAGTACAGGTAGTGCACCGCAGCTGTGACGTTGTCACGAGTCAGTGTTGCCTCATGCTGTGCATCAAGGTGACCAAACACAATTGATCCATCCGCAAGGTGAATCTCAACAGCGCGCTCGACGCCGGCGAGTTTTGGCAACCACTCACGAAGCTGCTCATCTGAGGTCAATTCGATGAACATCGTGGCGCACAGTTGACCGGGCTCGGGAATGAGCGGGTTGTACGCACGCAACTCATCTTCCACACCCGCATCTGTACTGATGTGTTCAACACGAATCATCTCTTGAATCTGCAACTGCATGGTGTCACGGCTTTCAAACATGAGCGTGATGATTGTGCCGAGATGTATGCGACGGCGACGCTTGATCTCCATTACACGGGAACGGAACTCATCACGTACGCGCTCGTAAGCACGGGAATCAAGGATGTCATTGAGGGTGAGCTTGCTCATTTCTTTGCACTTTCCTTTCTTGGTTCTTCGGGTATTCCATATGCACGCGCCACCACCTGCAAAGGATGAAGCGGCGTGAGATCGGTTTGTTCGGTAATTGCAGTGTTGGCAAGGTGACAGTCCCCCGCCACCACATCACCACCGGCGTTGCGAATTTCATCAGCGAGTGCCTTGGCGTGCGGCATCGAAAGATCTGCGTTCTCAGCGCGCAAACCCCACATGCCATCAATGCCGGAGCATTGCTGCACGAGTTTGATCTTCGCCCCGGTGAGTTTCATCAAGTCACGGCTCTTCAGACCGATCTCCTGGGCCCGCAAGTGGCAAGGCGTGTGATAGGTGATGGTCTCGGGCACATCACCAGTGAAGTTTGTGTCAAGAGTGCGTGACTCGTCTTTGTTCATGGCGATCAAATATTCAGCTGCATCAAAGGTGTGCTTGGAAACCAGTTCTGCATCTTCACCACCGACGTAGTCGATGTAGTCCTTTTTCAGCACATAACCACAGGTTGGCTGTGCGACAACTATGTCGTTGCCTGCGCGCACACTTGCAGCCAGTGCTTCTACGTTCTTGCGCGCAACTTTGTCGAACTGCTTTAGGTCACCCGAGTGCAGGAATGGCGCTCCACAGCAACCAACCCCATCCACCACAGAACACTCAACGTTGTTGTGTTCGTAGATCTTCACGAGATCATGACCGACTTCGGGTGCTTGGTATTCCACGAGACACGTGGGGAAAATGCCAACTTTGCCCTGCGGATTCGCAATGGCTTTCTTGGTGCGCTTTTTGAACCACGTGGTGAAACGCTGACGCGTGAACGGGGGCAACAAGCGAACGCTAGACACGCCTGCAGTCTTTTCAACGACCTTGCGGATGAGTGATCCTGGCTTAGCGCCAAGGACCACATTTGCCACTGGGGCGGTTGCGGTTGCAACTTTGCCGAGAGCATCGGTGCGGCCCATGAGAGCGGTCGTGGTCTTTTCGCGAATGCTCACCTGACCGGTGGCGTTACGCATTGCCGACGCCCGCATCATGAGGCGCGGGAAGTCGAGTTCCCACTCAGACTTACCGGGCACATAGGGGCAATAGATGTAACAGAGCTTGCATTGGAAGCACTCGTCAATAACTTGATCTTGCTGTGCTGGCGTCAACCGACCCGCATCCTGATCGTCATGCTGGTCGATCATTTCAAACAACGTTGGGAATGATGAACAGAACTTGAAGCAAAGACGACATCCATGACAAAGGTCGTAGACACGTGTCAGCTCTTCGCGCACATCTGCTTCGTCCAGATACTTCGGATGTTTTGGATCGTAAATTGTTGACATGTGCTACTCCTGCGACTTGCGCGGAGGGGCGACACGAGGTCACCCCTCCGCAATTTCACTGCCTAAATGGCGTGGTATCAGAGGGCGTTGAGGCCCTCTTGGAAACGGCCGGCATGGCTCTTCTCAGCGCGTGCCAGTGTCTCGAACCAATCCGCGATCTGGTCGAAACCTTCTTCGCGTGCGGTCTTGGCAAAGCCTGGGTACATCTGGGTGTACTCATAGGTCTCGCCGGCGATTGATGCTTTGAAGTTCTCCTCGGTTTCGCCGATTGGCTCACCCGATGCCGGGTCTCCAACCTGTGCGAGGTAGTCGAGGTGACCGTGCGCATGGCCGGTTTCACCTTCTGCGACCGAACGGAACAGTGCTGCAGCATCGGGGTATCCCTCAATATCTGCCTTCTGGGCGAACCAAAGGTAGCGACGGTTTGCCTGGCTCTCGCCAGCGAACGCTTCCTTCAGGTTCTCATGGGTCTTGGTGCCGTTGAGGCTGGCCATGATGTCTCCTTATTGATTTGGTTTTGGTTGGTTACTTACTTGCTACGCATGTCGCGCACGAACCGCGGAACACCACTTCGACAGAACGAACTTTGAGCCCATCTGCTTGGAGTGTTGCCTCGGTATCCACCTGCACGTCATGAATGCTTCCGCAGTCATCGCAGATGAAGTGGTGGTGATCCTCGGTGTTCGGGTCAAAGCGGCCTGGGCCCGATCCGAGGTCGATCTGGAGGAGCTCGCCCATAGAGGCGAGGTCATTGAGAGTTTGATAAACGGTACGCAAGGAGATGCTTGGCATCTCGCGTCTTGCCACTTCATAGAGGGCTTCAGCGGTGGGATGCGAGGCATTGCCCTCAAGCAGGCGGAACATCAACAGACGCTGAGGAGTGATCTTTAATCCAGCATCACGAAACGCATCGGTGAGTTCTGTCTGTGATCTCATGGCTGGGACGCTAACTGCAGGTTTTGCTAAATAACAACCTTTGCAGAAAAACTTCTGTCCTTTACCTGCGTAGGATTTCTGCGTGTCCCAACCCTTCACCCGTCAGCACCATGCCGCACGGTTACGGTCCGAGGACTTTGACCTTCTAGTCATCGGTGGCGGAATTACCGGCGCTGGAGTTGCCCTTGATGCCGCTTCCAGGGGCTTGAAAGTCGCATTGGTGGAGATGGCCGACTTCGCATCAGGCACATCTTCCAAGAGTTCGAAACTCATTCATGGTGGATTGCGCTACCTCCAACAAGGTGATGTTCGTCTCGTTTATGAGGCGCTTCACGAGCGGCGGCGCCTGATGCGCAACGCGCCCCATCTCGTATCGGTATTGCCGTTCATGATTCCGATCCTCACAAAAGATGGCCTCATGCCAAGGCGCATCGCTCGCGCACTCGGATCTTCATTGTGGATGTATGACTTAACTGGTGGGTGGCGCATCGGCAAACTACACCGGCGCCTCCGCGCCAAAAAAGCGTTACAGCACTTCCCCACTATGCCTGCAGAAAAGCTCGCATCGGCATACATCTATTACGACGCCCAAGCCGACGATGCTCGCTTGACACTCGAAGTTCTCCAGACGGCCAGTGCTAAAGGTGCAGCCGTATTGAATTACGCAAAGGTTGTTGCTCTCACGAACGACGCGAATGGTCGCGTCAATGGCGCGCGGATCAATACCGATGGCGAAGAGTTTGCTGTGCGTGCGCGCAGCGTCGTGAGCGCAACCGGGGTCTGGATTGATGACATCCACCGCATGGAGACCAACAGCGATTCGCGCACCGTGCGCCCTGCCAAGGGAATACACCTCACATTCCCGTGGGAGAAAGTACGCAACGACATCGCCGCAGTGATTCCGGTCCCCAAAGATCGTCGATCGCTGTTTGTGGTTCCGTGGCTACCGAATGAAGACGGCACGTTCAAGTACACATACGTAGGTACAACGGATACCCAATACGACGGACCTGTCGACGACCCACAGTGCACTCTTGACGACATTGATTACGTAATTGCTGCGCTTAACAACAGCATCACATCACCAGTCACTCGCGAAGACGTGGTTGGAGTGTGGGCGGGCTTGCGTCCATTAGTTGCTCCTGCCGAAGGAGAAACTTTGAAGGCCCGTACAGCAGACCTGTCGCGACGCCATCGAGTATCCGTTGGGGCATCTGGTGTTATTTCAATCAGCGGCGGCAAATTGACCACATACCGTGAGATGGCCGAGGACACCGTGAACGCAGTTGTCGCAACTCTCGGCATTCGCGCCAAATGTCGAACCAAGCGGCTGTCCATCAAGCCCTCCGCACCCATTACCGACGCCACCGTCGTGATACCAGGACTGCCATTAACTCGCGGAGAAATCGTGCGGGCAATTCGCGATGAAATGGCGATTCACCTCAGCGACATCTTGTGCCGCCGCAGTCGTTCACTGCTCTACGACCGTGATGCTTCACTAGCTGGAGCGCGAGATGTTGCAACTGTGATGGCAGCAGAACTCGGGTGGGACCAACAACGAATCGATGCCGAAATTGATGACTACACCGAGATCTGCAATCGTGAGATCCGCGCGGCCCAAGTGATTGAGACCGAGTACCTGGAACGCAACCACTGATGACTCAATGGCGCACTCCCCCGATCGCGTTTGGTGCTCGCCATTCTGAATTAATTGACCATCTTCAAAGTGATGCCGCTCATATTGATGCGGATCTACTCAACGCACTGGCACAAATTTGCGAGACCTTGGTTGACGATGTGTCCACAGCTGAAGCGAGCCGCGATTGGTGGCCGATAGCAATGCATTGGGCTCTGGCGGGAAGTGTTCCAAAGCGACCCAGTGTCGTTGCAGTACCAAAGAACGTGGAACAGGTCGCCGCAGTAGTGAAACTTTGCCATGACGCACATGTGCCCCTGACTGCATCCGCTGGGCGTAGCGGCGTGTGCGGCGCAGCAGTGCCGGTGTTTGGTGGCGTGGTGCTCGATACCACCGAGTTGCGTGGGGTTCTCTCCGTTGATCCGATCTCTGGCGTGGTTGAAGTGCTGGCAGGCACATTTGGACCAGAACTCGAATCCCACATTCAAAACAACTATCAACGCAGCGTTGGCCACTTTCCGCAATCGTTTGATATCTCAACGGTTGGCGGTTGGGTGGCTTGCAGAGGTGCCGGGCAATACTCGACTCGTTACGGAAAGATCGAGGACATGGTGGTTGGCCTTGAAGTTGTTCTCGCCGATGGAACGATCGTGCGCACCGGTGGCGCACCTGCAACCGCCGATGGACCCGACTTAACGAATGTACTCATCGGCTCCGAAGGGCAGCTCGGAATCATTACTCGCGTATGGCTTCGCTCACATGCTGTAGCCACATATTCGCGCAAGGTTGCATTCTCATTTGCCGACTTCACTGCAGGGATCAATGCCATTCGCGAAACAATTCAGTCCGGCGCCACTCCCGCAGTCCTGCGTCTCTACGATGCCGCCGAGAGCAAGCGCTCACACGGCATGGAAAATGGTCGGTGCACACTGATTGTGTTTGATGAAGGCAGCAAGAGAATGGTTGACGCCACCATTGAACAACTCATTGAATGCGTGCAGACTCATGGCGGCAAAGACGAGCCGACCGAATTGGTGGACCGCTGGTTCGAACACCGCAACGACACCACCGCCCTACAAGCACTCACGCAAAAGGGTTTTGTGGTTGACACCATGGAGGTCAGCGCTGAATGGTCACGACTTCCAGACATCTACGAAAAAGTCTGTGCTGGTGGCATGGCTGTTCAGCACAGTCGGCTTGTAAGTTGCCATTTGTCGCATAGCTATCTAGACGGTGCATGCCTTTACTTCACGTTCGTGGCTACCCCACCGGCCGAGCAGATTGAGTCAAGTTACGTAGAGATGTGGAACGCAGTACAAGGTGCAGCACTCAACGCTGGAGCGAGTCTGTCGCACCATCACGGTGTCGGATTGAACCGCGCTCGCTTTGCACCCACAGCTTTGGGTAATGGTCATGATCTGTTGATCAAACTCAAGCAGTCGCTTGACCCCCACGGGATTATGAACCCCGGCAAGTACGCAATTCCATCCACTTTCTCGCACGCAGGAGATGAGCAATGGCCCTAAAGGACCAATGGGACACACAAGCAATCAAGGCCGGGGCATCTGTTGCCGTGTTCCTTGCTGTTCCACCTTCGCTGATCGCACGGTTCATGATCGACGACACAGACACCAATAACGGCTGGGCTCCTTTGCTTTCGCTTCTAGCGATTTTTGGTTTCATCATCGGCTCAGGGCAAGCCGCGTGGCGTCAACGCAAAGGCACTCCGATACTCCACGGAATGCTCACATCCACTGGTGTTTTCGTAGCGGCGCAATTCGTATTCGCAATCGTGAAGCTCGCCATGGGTGATGATCTTCGGTTCATGCGAATCGTCACATCGTTCTCATTGGCAATGTTTGCGGGCCTGATCGGTGGTCTTCTTGGCTATTACTTGCAGCGCAATGGGCCTGCACCAAAGCCACTGGCCTGAATAATGTCTGATCTCGTCTTAGTCATTGACATCGGCACAACAAGTGTTCGTGTCGCAGCGGTTGACCCTGTCGGGAAAATTCGCGAGCAATTGCGCAGAAAACTGCCGCCCTCCTCACCAGCGCCTGGCCTTGTCGAATTTGATGCTCTTGAATTGGCAACCACTATTGAAGAGCTCGCAAACCGATGTGTTGCCTCATGCGGCCCAGTTACCGCAGTCGGCATCACGAACCAACGTGCGTCAACCGTGGCCTGGAGTGCCTCTACACACCAGCCGCTGATGCCCGCTTTGGGTTGGCAGGATCTGCGCACTGTGTTCGATTGCATCATGGCCAAAGCCAACCACGGGCTCGCTCTTGCCCCAAATCAAAGTGCGACCAAAATGACCTGGTTGCTCGCCAACATCGATCCACAGATGGATCGGGCCGATATCCGATTTGGAACAGTCGATTCATGGATCACTTGGTGGCTTTCAAATGGCCAATCGCACGTAACCGACACCACGAATGCTGCTGTCACTGGTCTC
Organism: uncultured Actinomycetes bacterium; assembly: GCA_903925985.1. Taxonomy (GTDB): domain Bacteria; phylum Actinomycetota; class Acidimicrobiia; order Acidimicrobiales; family Ilumatobacteraceae; genus CAIYHK01. The sequence continues at coordinate 3,300 of CAIYHK010000264.1, read as the reverse complement.
ACATCGGTTGCCACGTTGGACTGGAATGCAGACACCCTCACCACACTTGGCATCGATCGCCTTCACTTGCCCCAGATCGTCCCTTCATCTGGTGAGCTGGCTAATGCATCGCGGATAACTGGCGCACCGCCGATCACGGCACTGATAGGCGACCAACAGGGTTCGCTTGTTGGTCAGGGATGTATTGCGCCCGGTGAAGCAAAGATCACATTCGGTACGGGTGGAATGTTGGATGTGATTACCGGCGCAGTCGCACCGCGCGGTGCATCACGTTCAGAATCGGGAACGTTTCCAATTGTTGTGCGCACTTCAACCACTGAAACTGTTTGGGGCGCAGAAGCAATCATGCTTGCCGCAGGCACAAACGTTGAATGGCTCGTCGATGACATGGGATTGATCGCCTCGGCTGAAGAATCTGAGGCGGTAGCTGCATCGGTAGATAGCAGTGACGGGGTGGTTTATGTTCCCGCACTCTTAGGGTTGGGCACCCCCTACTGGGACTACGGCGCTCGCGGCACATTGCTTGGTATCACCCGAGGCTCAACCCGCGCTCACATTGTGCGCGCCGTGCTCGAGGGGGTGGCTGCCCGAGGCGCCGACCTGGTTGAAGCCACGCGCGAGGAGACCGGGCTTCCCATTGCAACAATCCGCATTGATGGTGGCATGAGTCGCAACGGCATTTTCACTAAGGCACTTGCCGATGCAACGCAGGCCACCATTGAGGTCGCTGCCGACACTGAATCGACGACTCTTGGTGCCGCATATCTCGCAGGAACCCAAGTTGGGATCTGGCCTGACCTAGCAAGCGCCTGTGCCACCCGCGAGATCGGAAAAGTGGTTGAGCCCGGCTCCCCCACTGACCGTGGCGGATGGCGAAAATCTGTTCAACGCGCGGCGGGTTGGATACCTGATCTGTCCGCCCTTGACTTCTAAAGTTGTTGCCTGCGACCCCCAAAGGGAAGGCTTTAGAGGAAACGAAAGGACGTCCCTCAATGAGTATCCGCCCATCGGCTGATTCCAGTGCCGCGCCACCAGCGCGCCCCACGAAGAACGACATGCCAACTCTCGTTGCTTTGCATGAAGCTGAACTCGCCGCCCGCGACCTCTACCGAATTGCAGTTGATTCAAATGTCGTATCTGACGAAGATGCGTCAGCAGTTGTGAAGCTGATGGTTGAACATCATCGCGCTTACGGTCAGGCATTAGCAGGTCTCATTGGCAAGCTTGCGTCCAACGAAGCTGATGCTGCGATAGTTGATGCCCACAAGGCGGCTTTCGCATCCGCGAGTCAATTTGCCGGAGCAGCAAATGCGCTTGAGAACGAACTCACGTTGCGTCACACTGGCGCAATTGGTGTACTCGAAGGAACCGAAGGGGCAGCACTTGTGGCGTCAATTGTCATCACTGAGAGCCGCCACGCGGTGATCACTGCCGAATTAAACGGCGCAACTTCCCTTGATGCTCTTCTCTCAACCGAGGTGGCGAAGTGAACGACAACAATCAGACAAAGCTTGAATTCGCCGGCGCATTAAACCGCCGCCAACTACTCGGTCTCGGAGGCTCGTCATTGTTGGGAGCTGCTCTACTTGCAGCGTGCTCGCATGACACCCCTCCCGCCACACGAGTGGGAGATGCAGGAACCACTACCACCATTGCTGAGCCAGAGGTTAACGATGTCGTCTTGTTGCGCACCGCAGCATCACTTGAATACACAGTGATCGAGGCATACGCACAGTTGGCACCTTTCCTAACTGGTGACTTTGCATCCGCCAAAGATGCCGTTGACCGCTTTGTTGCTGATCATGAAGCTCACGCGAATGCGATTAACGATCTTGTTGTATCGATTGGTGGAACGGCTTACACAAAGTCAAATGATCGCATCAATCGCTTGTACATTCAGCCGGCTGTTGAAATCATCACTGGTAGCGACACGATTGAGCCAAGCCCGACTCCCGCTGAAGATGCACTTGCTGTGGCAATCGCACTTGAGAATCTTGCTGCTGCCACCTACCAGTCAGTGACATCGGTACTGGAGAATCTTGATGTTCGCAAGGCTGCAATATCGATCGGCCAGACCGAAGCGCGTCACGCCACTATTCTCACTCGCACACTTGCACCAGAGTTGACAGCAATTGTTCCTTCGAAAGATCCAACAACTGGTGCAGATAATCTTTCTGCGCTGCCATCAGCATTTGGTTCGTTGTCGTCAATTTCGCTCACCATTGGTGCGCCAAATGAATCGGGCACCAAGACCAGCCTCAGCCTCGACACTCCGAGCCTGAACAGCCTCATCACTGAGTAGTAACCACTACTTACTTGTCACTCATGCACCATGAGTGACAATTGTTGAGAGCCTGAGAGAGTCGTCGGCGTAGACTTTTTTACGACGGTGAGATATCCAGGTGATCGCATCCAGTTTTCTGGATGAGGAAAGTCGGGACTTCATAGAGCAAGACGCTGGTGAAAGCCAGGTTGGGGCAACCTGACGGATAAGTGCAACAGAGAGAAAACCGCCGATGGCCGCAAGGCACAGGTAAGGGTGAAACGGTGCGGTAAGAGCGCACCAGCGTCGGAAGTGATTTCGGCGGCTAGGTAAACCCCGTTTGAAGCAAGGTCAAGCAGAGGGCATGAGCTGCTCGTTCGTCCGCAAGGACAACCCTCGGGTAGACCGCATAGATGGATGATCATCCGGCGCGTGCGCCGACAGAATCCCGCTTATCGGGTATCTCACCGTCGCTTTTGATCGACCAGCCAACCCTTTTGCAGGAACTGTTGCCGTCTTTGTGAGTCGCTTAATCCGAAGCGCTGCCACGCCCAACGAATGAGAAGTATCCCTGCGATTTCTAAAAAGATGTTTGCCACCCAGCGGTCGGCCACTGGAAGACTCGCGTCATTGAAACCAAACCCGGAGAATGGCCACCAGAAGACTTCTGTTTTGGCAAAGGCTGCGTCATAAACAAGATGAAGAAACATTCCGATCGGAAGTGGCATTAGAAGTGCGCGGGTTCGTTTGTATCGCGACGTGCTCACCACGATTGTGGTCATCACCAGCACACTTGCAAAGACGGAGTGCAGAACTCGCGCTCCCCCAAACCAGACGTCAATTACATCTGGGAGCAATACGCCAAGCAGGAGCGGCCGATAATCAAAAGAATCGTCGTGAAAGACGAACCAGATGCTTAATACTGCGGTGCCGACAAACCAAAGAAACACAGGCAATCAGAGTACGAGCCAACGCCCACAATTCGGACATTCAGGATCTACTGAACCCCCAAGATCTTTCAGCTGTTGCAACTCCCC
>CAIYHK010000263.1 GCA_903925985.1 uncultured Actinomycetes bacterium | reverse complement strand
TGCACCTTGATGATCGCTAACCGCTCTTCGTACTCGGGTAGAGGTACAACGATTTGGCGATCAAATCGGCCGGGGCGCAAAAGTGCAGGATCGAGAATGTCGGGACGGTTTGTGGCCGCCATAATCACGATGCCATCGGTGGTTTCGAATCCGTCCATCTCGGCAAGCATTTGGTTCAGGGTTTGCTCGCGCTCGTCATGACCTCCACCGAGACCCGCTCCACGCTTGCGGCCAATCGAGTCAATTTCGTCAATGAAGATGATTGCTTTTCCGAGTTTGCGTGCTTGTTGGAAAAGGTCGCGCACGCGGCTTGCACCAACGCCTACGAACATCTCCATGAAGTCGGATCCGGTAACGGAGAGAAAGCCAACTCCTGCTTCGCCCGCCACGGCACGTGCGAAGAGGGTCTTGCCGGTACCGGGTGGGCCCACCAGCAGAATTCCTTTGGGCACGCGTGCGCCAATTTCTTTAAAGCGTTCAGGCATGCGCAAGAAATCGACAACTTCGCGAATCTCTTGTTTCACGCCTTCGTAACCGGCGACATCAGCAAACGTGGTCGACGGTTTGTCGGCTTGATAAGCCTTCGCACGTGAACGACCGATGGACATGATGCTGCCGGCTTGGCCCATTGCTCGCCGTTGCATGAACATGAAAAAGCCAACGATCAAAAAGAATGGGAGCAGCAGCGGGATGAGGCTCGTAAACCAGTTCGGCTGCGGGGTCGAGTAGTTGTAGTCAATACCCTTTTGCTTGAGCAGTTCTTCATCTGCATCACTGAGTCCATCAACGTTGCCAGTGGTGCTGAACTTTGTGCCATCTTTGAATTCACCACTGATTTTGTTTGAGGTGTTGTTGATGGTGATCTCGCGTACCTTGTCGGAGCGAACCTGGGACAAGAACTCGGTGTAAGTGATTTTGGTGGCGTTTTCAGCCGGCCAAATTTGCGGCCCAACCAGCGCCAGCGCCAAAAGCCCGACGGCTAGCCAAACCACCCATTTAGGCATCGGCTTCTTGTTGGGGTCAGCTGGGTCTTGGCGTCCACGACGAAAATCGGGTCGGCGACGACCACTATTCATCGGGTTTTGCCTGGGGGGCGGCGGGGGAGGCGGCAAGTCGCTCATAGCCCTAATGCTAGGTGTATCAAATCCGCATTAGACAATGCCGGAATAAGTACCGTTTTCATATGGCTCGTCACTGCTCGCGTACTGGTTGCACAGAGAACGCAACCGTCACATTGACCTTTCAGTACGCATCTTCGCTGGTGTGGCTGGACCAATTGTCGGGCTCACGTGAGCCTCATGCCTATGACTTGTGCGACCGTCATGCGAGTCGAATCACGCCCCCAACGGGCTGGCGCCTTGAGGATCGGCGTCGTCCGCTCACGGCTCTGACCTATGGCCGACTCGCGGGCTGAGCCCGTGAATACGCGTGGCGGCATCGCCCTTCCGACACGCATTGTCGTATTCACCTGGATTGCGTCTTATTTTGCGGCTGCAATCATTTCTGTCGTTTTGTTGGGTCTTGTTGGGTACGGTGACGTTGAAATCGCTGACCAACCCTTTTGGTCAATTGCGCTGACATCGCTGGCTCTCTGGCTGCCGATGCTTGTGGCCCTGAGTCTGATCTCAAACAAATACGGGAGCCGTCAGTTCGTGCGGGACTTTGCTTTGAGTTTTTCTCGTCGCGATCTAGTCGGGGTTCCCATCGGTGCAGCTTGCCAGTTACTACTCGTGCCGCTAGTCACTTGGCCTTTTACGAAGATATGGCCAGATTCATTTTCGACGGAGAAGGTTGAACAGCGCGCCAGAGATCTCTATGACACTGCAAATGGTGGATGGATAATTGTCCTGATTTTCGTGGTTGTTGTCGGGGCACCACTTGTTGAAGAACTCATGTACCGAGGATTTATCCAGCGCTCGATCACCGCCCAGATTGGTCAGATTCAAGCTCTTATTGCCACAGCTATTTGGTTTGCGGCTGTCCATTTGCAGATTGTCGAGTTTCCAGGCTTGTTCTGCTTTGCTTT
>CAIYHK010000262.1 GCA_903925985.1 uncultured Actinomycetes bacterium | reverse complement strand
CGAGGTTTGAGTCTTTTCATAGTTCCTAAACCACGCGGTGATGGCCATGGATTCGAATTCAAACAAGATGATGGCGGCAAGATGGAAGGCCGCGCAATCGACACAATCGGCTACCGCGGAATGCACTCCTATGAAGTTGCTTTCGATTCATGGTGGGTTACTGCTGAAAACTTGATCGGTGGCCCTGAAGGAATCGGGAAAGGCTTCTATCTCCAGATGGCTGGATTCGAAAATGGTCGCTTGCAAACTGCCGCGCGCGCGGTGGGTGTTATGCAAGCCGCCTATGAATCGGCTCTTGACTATTCCCAGAACCGCAATGTATTCGGGCGCAACGTCTTTGATTACCAATTAACAAAAGCAAAGCTTGGCCGCATGGCGGTAATCATTCAGGCATGCCGTCAATTCTCCTATGCGGTTGCAACCCTGATGGCCAAGGGTGAAGGCACTCTCGAGGCCAGCATGATCAAGGCTTACTCGTGCAAAGCAGCTGAGTGGGTTACCCGCGAAGCCATGCAGATCCACGGTGGGTATGGATACGCAGAGGAATATCCAGTTAGCCGACTTTTCGTCGATGCTCGAGTGCTTTCAATCTTTGAAGGCGCAGACGAAACTCTCTGCCTGAAGGTGATATCGCGTCAGCTCGTGAGCTGATCGAGATTCAGTTAGACGAACGTTGCAAGCCTGCACGCTCGCCACGTGAAATGAACTTCAGCGCCATCTTGCGACTGGCTTCATCAATCATTTCATCGCCGAACATAACGGCACCCTTACCTTCGCCTTCGGTCGCATGAGCGTAAGCATCCAAGATTGCCCAAGCGCGGTCGAACTGCTCCTGCGTTGGTGAGAAGACCTCGTTCAACACTGTTACTTGATCAGGGTGCAGTGCCCATTTGCCGTCATAACCCAAAGTGCGTGTGCGCTTGCAGTAATCACGGAAGCCATCGGTGTCACGAATGTATAGATAAGGACCATCAATCACTTGCAGACCGTTGGCGCGGCCAGCCATCAGGATCTTGTTGAACACGTAATGGAAATGGTCACCGGGATAATCGGGAATTTGAACTCCCCCAGTTAGCACTGGCATTTCCATACTTGCCGCGAAATCGGCAGGACCAAAGATGATGGTTTCCAGTCGTGGGCTTGCTGCACAGATCTCTTCAACATTGATGAGTCCACGCGCGGTCTCAATCTGAGCTTCGATGCCAATGTGGCCAATTGGAAGACCAGATGCGATTTCCACTTGACGCAACAGCATGTCGGTGGCGACTATCTGCGCGGCACTTTCCACTTTTGGAAGCATGATCTCATCAAGGCGGGGGCCAGCATTACCGACAACTTCGATGATGTCGTACGCAGTCCACTTGGTTGACCAGTCATTAACCCGCACACAGAGAACCTTGTCGCCCCAATCGAGGGCACGAATAGCTTCAGCAACCCGTGGTCGCGAGGATTCTTTCTCCTTGGGAGCAACAGCATCCTCGAGGTCCAAGAAAACCATGTCGGCAGGCAATCCGGCGCCCTTGTTAATCATTTTCTCGGACGATCCAGGAATCGACAGACAGGAACGGCGGGGCAGGTCTCGGGAGCGTACTGACATGGTCTTCACGCTACCCGTCAGTAGCGCGGGCACTCCAAAGTCAGAAATCTGGACCAACATCTATGGGAAAACACCCTGGAGGGAGTAATTTTTTGGCGTGGCAAGCACTCTTTCCAACCCCTCCGTCGATGTAACTCTGACCTCGATCAACGGCGACTCGCGCCCTTTGCACGAATGGCTGACGACCTTCCAGCTAGCCAGTGTGATCCT
>CAIYHK010000261.1 GCA_903925985.1 uncultured Actinomycetes bacterium | reverse complement strand
TCACGCCCGGACATCCGTACCGCCGAGCAGGCGCGACAATATGTATCCGAACTGCGGGCAATTCTGGTAGCCATCGGAGCATCTGATGCACGGATGGAAGAGGGATCGATGCGTTGCGATGCCAACGTGTCAGTGCGCAAAGCCGGCGATCCATTCGGCACACGTTGCGAGATCAAGAATGTGAACTCAATCAAGTCGCTTGGTCGTGCCATCGATTATGAAGCACGTCGCCAGATCGACATTCTTGAAAGTGGCGGTGTGATTCGTCAGGAGACTCGTCATTGGGATGATTCTGATGGTCGTACACACACATTGCGGACCAAGGAAGACGCCGACGATTATCGCTACTTCCTTGAGCCTGATCTAGTTCCGCTTGCTCCGTCAAAAGAATGGGTGGATGCAGTGCGTGCAGCACTTCCGATGCTTCCTGCTGCTCGTCGTGAGCGTCTGGCATCAGCAACTGGAACATCTTCAGAAAGCGAAGCAGTGTTCGTGGTCGTTGAGCGTGGCCAAGATGACTACGTGCTTTCGGTAGGTGAAGTCGGTGGAGACCTTTCTCGGGCTTTGGTGCATGTGCAACAGGCATACGCAGAAGAGCCCGCGCAGCCACGTGTTCCAGCATCGGATCTCGCCGCGCTGACCAAGATGGAAACAGCCGGTCAACTCACAGCCACTCAGGCCAAAGCAGTTCTCGCTGACATCGTCGCTGCTGGCGGTGGCGATCCAGTAAAGATTGCTGCGGCAAAGGGTTTTGAAGCAATGGACACATCCGAAGTTGAAAAAATGGTGGATGACGCGATAGCTGCTCAGCCCGATGCATGGGCAAAGTATCTGGCCGGTGAAGAAAAAGCTGTCGGCGCAATCGTCGGTGCGGTCATGAAGACGAGCAAAGGTAAGGCGGACGGCAAAGTTGTCACCGCCATTATCCAGTCCCGCCGATGACTCTCATCTGAACGTGTGGGCTAGCGTTTTCTTATGGCCCCCAGCGAGCAAACACAGAACACCAAAGTTGACATCAAGCCACGTAGTCGGGATGTAACTGATGGCCCCCAGAAAGCGCCTGCGCGTGCCATGCTCCGCGCCGTTGGTTTGACTGATGACGATTGGCAAAAGCCACAGATCGGAATTGCGTCCTCATGGAATGAAGTGACTCCATGCAACTTGTCATTGCGCCGTCTCGCGGTTGCGGCCAAGCAAGGAGTGCAGCAAGCCGGTGGTGTTGGGCTTGAATTTGGCACTATCACTGTGAGTGATGGCATCTCAATGGGGCACGAAGGAATGCGCGCTTCGCTTGTGAGTCGTGAGGTGATCACCGACTCGGTGGAGACAGTTATTCATGCCGAGCGTTTTGATGGCTTTGTTGGGTTGGCCGGATGTGACAAGAGCATTCCAGCAATGTTGATGGCCGCTGCGCGTCTCAACCTGCCATCGGTATTCGTATACGCGGGCTCAACTCTTCCCGGCAACCTCGATGGCAAGGCGCTTGACATCACAAGTGTCTTTGAAGCGGTCGGTGCATGTGCTCTCGGCACGATCTCTGAAGAAGAGCTCGGCGCCGTCGAGCGCAATGCGTGTCCGGGTGAAGGTGCTTGTGGCGGAATGTTCACGGCGAACACGATGGCGTCAATTGCTGAAGCCCTTGGTATGAGCATTCTTGGTGCTGCATCGCCACCATCAATTGACTCGCGTCGTGACGCTGACGCCAAGATTGCAGGCGAAGCCGTAGTCAACATGTTGCGTCTTGGAATTCGTCCTCGCGACATCCTCACCAAGAAAGCCTTCGAGAATGCAATCGCGGTCACAAATGCGTTGGGTGGTTCAACCAATGCCGTCCTGCATCTTCTTGCTCTTGCCAATGAAGCTGGCGTGAAGTTGGAACTCGAAGACTTCAACCGAATTGCTGCGAAGGTTCCCCATATTGCGGATACCAAACCCGGTGGCAAGTACCACATGACCGATATTGATCGTATTGGTGGAGTCCCTGTGGTGTTGAAGATGTTGTTGGATGCCGGACTCTTGCACGGTGATGTTCTCACATGCACAGGTAAGACCATGGCGGAAAATCTGGCCGAGATAAATCCACCACAACCAGACGGCGATGTAATCCATCCACTGTCCGATCCAATTCATGCAGAGGGTGGACTCAATGTGTTGCGTGGAAGCCTTGCGCCTAACGGGGCAGTGGTGAAAGTTGCAGGACTCACCAAGGATCAGCTGCATTTCGAGGGACCCGCTCGAGTTTTCGACGGCGAAGACGGTGCGATGGCAGCAATTGTTGCCAATGACATTAAGCCTGGCACGGTGATCGTGATTCGTTACGAAGGGCCAAAGGGTGGTCCCGGTATGCGCGAGATGTTGGCAATTACTGGGGCACTCAAGGGAGCAGGGCGTGGTTCTGATTGTGCACTAATCACTGACGGTCGGTTCTCGGGTGGTACCTGGGGATTCTGCATTGGTCACGTTGCGCCTGAAGCGGCCGATGGTGGTCCGATTGCATTTATTCGCGACGGTGACAAGGTATTGATTGACGTGCACTCAAAAAAACTTGACCTTCTCGTTGACGAAGCAACACTTGCTGAACGACGCAAGGGTTGGAAGCCGAATCCACCGCGTTACACGAGTGGCGTGCTGGCGAAGTTTGCCAAATTGGTTAGTGGCGCGGAATTCGGTGCCATTACCAACGTGATCGAATAATCAACGACAATGATCCGTCTCGATCATGGCGACAGCACAGCCTTGATCGATGACACATGTGGTGGCCGTCTCGCATCGCTGAAAGTCCGTGGTACCGAACTAATCGTCGGTGCTGAATCGGCAGAGTCAGACTTTGGTTGGGGGATTTACCCAATGGTGCCCTTCGCCGGGAGAGTGCGCAATGGGCGTTTTAATTTCCAAGGCAAGGACTATCAACTGGCAAAGCGGATGCCCCCGCACGCGATTCATGGCACGGTGGACGACACGGTCTGGGAAGTAATTGCCAATGATGAAAAATCAACGACAATGCGCACCGAGTTGGGCCCACAGTGGCCGTTTGCTGGCGCTATTGCACACAGAGTGGAAATCGAGCCGAAGAAAATTCGCTTCGAACTTGAAGTAACAGCCGCAGCACCGATGCCTGCACAGGTCGGATGGCATCCATGGTTTGTAAACCCTGCAAGCGTCAAGACCCAGTTCACCGAATGGTTGCCGCGCGATGGCGAAGGTATGCCGAGCGCGCCGACGCGAGTGGGTTTGCCGGTAGCTGGTTCCCCAGTTGACGACTGTTTCTTCCATCGAAGTAGCGAGGTTGAAATTGAGGTCGTAGGACTCACTCTGATGCTGAGAAGTGATTGTTCGCACTGGGTTGTCTACAACGAAGATCAACGTGGTCTTTGTGTTGAACCCCAGTCGGGCCCACCGAACGAATTTGAAGCCAACCCATTGGTGCTCGAGCCAGGGGAGTCGTTGGCCCGATGGTTTGAAATTGACTGGTCAGCAGTTGTCTAGAGTCGCCACGTGAAGAGAACTGCGAAGATCGGTACTGATGAACGCTGAGTTCCTCTTTGATTCATGGCAACCGTGGGCTGATCCAGAGGTGGTTGCAGTAAATCGGCTCCCTATGCGATCGCCGATTGTTGCCTACAAAACCATGGACGCTGCCCGTGCGGGTGACCTCGCTACCTC
>CAIYHK010000260.1 GCA_903925985.1 uncultured Actinomycetes bacterium | reverse complement strand
GTTCTTTCGAGTCGATGAAGTTCACCAAATACTCGACCCACTGCGGCGACGACTTGTGGATGTTCGTTGTCAGTGACCACGTGCACACTGGCCACTGTGCCCATAACGGGTTCGGCAAATTTAAGAACGGACTGCATTATGAGTTGTCCAGTGCGAACTGCAGTGATGTCATGTAAGCACGCGAAGTAAGAGTGGCTCCACTCACTGCTTGCACATTTGCATTCTTGGCAACAACAACGGCATCGTGCAGAATCGGCAATGCAAAGTTGTTGATTGCGAGACTCCGACGGTCGTCATCTGGGAACTGCAGCACTTCAACTTCACACAGTTCACCTGCCCCATCTAGTAGTGCCTCTACTTGAACAATTCCCCACTTGAACTCAACTTGTGCACCGGTTGATCGGATTGCACCACAAACGAGCTCCTGTGTCGATGTTGATCCAATCGGGTTTGAAGTACTTGATGAACTCGAAGTCACTGAGTCTGTTGTGCTTGAGGAATTCACAATGATCGTGTTTTCGGGCCCATCGACCAGTGCCAAGAACACCACACCGCCACTAGCAAGTAGGACCGCGGGGGCAAGCCGTCTTGCAAGAGGAAACTGATCGTCTGCTGATTTGTTACGAGTCATTTCACCACCACGGCCTTTCAAAGTGAATGTCTAGAGGATCAATCCCCGCTGCACGAAGTCCTTTGTAAGCAGCGAAAAGAAGTGATTCTGGGCCTGCCACTACAACTTCTCGTTCTTTCAGATCGGGCACTGAATTGAGCAAAACAGCAGTTGAAAACGGGTCTTTTACTGTCAGCGAGGAAGTTGGGCCGACGATTGTCTGCACACGACCATTCACTCTGCCCGCCAGCTCATTTAATTCCTCCACGTGCACCAATTCCTTCTCGCTTCGTGCTCGGTAGAGAATCACAGGTTCAGTTTCGGGTCCGACGCGTTCCAGCAGTGATCTAATCGGACCAATTCCAACACCGCCTGCAATCATGAGCAACTTGTTGCCAGCGAGCACCTCTGGTGTGCAAGTGCCGTATGGACCTTCAACCGCCACGCGTGTTCCAAGAGGCAGGCTTCCAAGTAGCAGACTCGCATCGCCACGATCCTTAATCGTGAAGCGAAGACCATCAGTGGTTGGCGCGGCGGACATTGAGTACGGATTTGATTTCCACCATGAGCGGCGCACTAACGGTCGTAGATAGCAAAATTGACCCGCATCACCACGAAGATGCTCTAGGGCGTGACCACCAAGGGTGACCACCACTGTGTTTACACCGGTGCTCTCAAGATTTGTGATGCGTAGTGGTTTCCAAACACTTCGGAATACGCGACCCCATCTACCAATCACCAGCCATACAACAAGGCCAATGTGGATGACAATCCACATCCATCGGGCGATTGGATCGTCGTTGAAGTCACCGCCCAGCACAACCGTGTGGGAGAAGGCCAGTGCAAAACCTGCGTATGACAACAGGTGCATGAAGTACCAGGTCTCGTACGACATTCGGCGTCGCACAGCGCGCAATGATGTGAATGCCACTACCAGGATGAATACAGCGCCGACTGTTGCCATCGCCATATATGGCTCACGGCCGGTGAGATCGCGGATCGCGCTCCACACTGCAGTGCCAATGCTCCAGGACATCACGCCACTCCAGATGTGAACCACCAACGCAATGGCCATCGTTTCACCAAGAATGCGATGCCAGTTATACATCGTGTCAAGACCGAACTTGCGCTCAACCTGGGTGGAGCGGATGGACAATGTAACGCCAACCAACCCTGTGAAGGATGTAAAGAGTCCTGAAAGCCGTGAGATTGAGGTCCAGCGATCGAGGGATGAGCTAGCCAGCATGTCAACGCCGCCGTGGCGCAACCACACCCCCATGACCACCATGGTTGCCACAGCCGTGATGGCCACGACATCAATGTCGAGCAACGCGCTGCGTGCCGGACGTCGCAACTGCCTTACCTCTGGCGATTTATCGTTGAGCATGTAACTCTTTCGGAATCTCCATGTTATTTCACTCAGCACATGCAATGTTGTGCGCCATTAAAACACAAAATGTCACGGGGCGCTTCAGGACAGACGCTTTCACTGGACCCAACAATTCTTAACATATGCTGTGGATGATGGCCTCAATCACCGATCAGGAAACAAGGATCATCAGTGTCGCAATTCGTCATCTCGATGAATTTGGTGAGAAAAACTTTCGACTACGTCAAGTTGCAGATGAAGTAGGTATTCGTGAATCCACTCTGTTTTACTACTTTAAAAATCGAGAACACCTCATTGTTGTGGCACACATTGAAAGGTTCAAAAAAAGTTTGATAACAACGATCGATCCTTTTATTGAGGCAGTTCAAACTTGCGAGTCTCAAGAAGCTTTTGTTCAAATTGTAAAGAACGTGTTGATTCACTCATTTGACGAAAGCCGCAAGGAAGTTCGCCTCGTCAGAAGTGAACTGATAGGCAATACTCGCCACCGCGTCGTCCTCCACGAGGCTCTTCGTGATGCGATTGATTCAGCACTGATTGATGCCATTGATTCCCTGAACATCGCAAAAAACAATGGTTGGCTAAGTGAGAGTGTCGATCCTCGAACACTTGCCGTTTTCATATTGTCTCTGATCAGTAGCTTTGTGATTCCTGAAGTTATTGATGATCGGTACTTGAGTGCTGAATGGGAAAAGATGGCGATTCAGGCAATAACAGCAATTATCTCGAGCAACTGATCATGACTGAAAGTGCCAAACATTTCATGTTCTACCTCCAGCTTAAGAAGCCCAAAACTTGGCCCGGTTCAGACCGAGTCCAATTGTAAGTAGGAGCAGTGCTGAGACGACTAACTCCTCCATTGCGTTGATGCCGGTCGGTGGTAGCTCTTCCTCGCCAACGGTTGGCGTGATAGTGGCATGGACAATTTGTCCAACGACATCAGCCACCACATATTTTACTGGTGAAGCAGTACCAGTAAAAGTAGGCAACGGATCAAAAGTCACCACACCAGTAGTGGTGTTCACCGTATAAGTGCCCTCACCACGAACTGTCAACGAAGTCAACCTACATACAGCATTCGGCGTTGAAGTCGTGGCACACAAACGCACAGTAGAAGGCACAAGCGAAGCAGCCGTATCAGGGGTGTCGTTGTTCAACGGTGAAAAGACTTGATTCGTGTCAAACTCCCCAGAAGACGTGTCATTCGCAGCAACAGGCGGCGCTGGAACCACAGGAGTCAAAGTTGAAGTCGCGGTCTGACCAAACTGATCAACAATCTGATAAGTAACCGCAGTCTTATTGCCTTGTGTC
>CAIYHK010000259.1 GCA_903925985.1 uncultured Actinomycetes bacterium | reverse complement strand
TCGTGTCGTGATCTCGGTACGGGCGAGATCTGACTCCGTTACTGGCGTGATAACTCCGTCGTAGCCGCGTCGAATGATGCCCGCAACTTCACCAACTTTGCTCGCATCAAGAACTACAACCTCACCACCAGCTTCGCCTTGTAATGCGAAGTAAGTGTCAGTCTCCTCCACCACTCCGTAAGGCTCACTGGCAACAATCCAGCGATCGGGACACACCCCGACATAAAGTCCCTGTCCCGAGCCTGCAAGTGCCAAGTGCAATTTGCCCGGGTCCGTGGCGATTGCTGCGGCTATTGCAATTGAGCCTTCAAACTGAACCACCGATTGCCTGAAAGCTTCGCTCGGATCATTGGTCTTGGTCAGCGTTTGAGAGACGAGTACTGGAATTACTTTGGCGTCAGTTGTAATCGGGTCTGCGAATCGCAGACCATGCTCAACCTTCAAGTCGACATAGTTGTCCACATCACCATTAAGCGCTGCTGCAACATATGGGGAAGTAGTAATCGCAACTTGTTCGTTGTTAACCGGGTGCGCGTTGGGTTCCGAGATAATTCCCACACTTGCCCAACGAGTGTGAGCAAGGACTTCGGTGTAAACATCTTCATCGGCGAGCACGAGCCGAAGTAGATCATCATTGGTGATTGCTTGACGAATAGCTCGAGTGTTGTCACCGAGCTCACCAATCTCTGCGGCAGCCTTATAGACGAAAGACCAAACGCCATCGACGCACCGCACAGCATGATTGGCAAACAGTGGATCCGATAAGCGCTTTTCCGCGAGTGCGATAACTCGTGAATCAGTTGCGCTCACCTTCGCGTGGTGCACCATCAAATGCACACCAGCTGAATCTCGTCCTCGAACTTCGAGGCGATCTAGCGATGAGAGAACTTGCTGAATTGATATGAATGCAGCCGCGGCCGAAGTTGATGCACCAACACCACAGAAATCAAAAACCGAGCGAATTGTGCGCAAGCGATCGTTGCGGATACTCCACAAGAGATCACGCACTGGTGAGAGTTTGGCCACAACTTCCTGTGCCCGATCCGCTGCCGCCACATGGGATCGATCGATCTCTTCGAGGTCACGGTCGTAATGAGTCGTGTTGGCATCAATTGCAGCGAGCATTGCTTCAATTCGAACTAGCAATTCGTTGCGGCCAAGCAGCGAAGCAATCACATAGTCATGGCGCAATTTGCCGTTGACCTGACCGAGTTCAAGTGCAAGTCGCTCAAGATTGTCACCTGCATCCACGGCTCGGGAAAGAGTCCCAAGGACGAAGGATTCAATCTCCGACGGGGATTCAGGCTGCGACCATGTGAGGCGCGGCAGTACCGCAACGATTCCGCACATATCTAGAGGCTAGTTGCCCGCGCTGCAAGGCCTTCTGCCACCCGCTGTGCCTCTTGTGCAGAGTCACATTCCACCATCACACGCACCAAGGGCTCCGTGCCACTGGCACGCACTAGCACTCGCCCGCGTGTACCGAGCTCACGAACCGCTGCATCAATTTCGTCTTGCATTCGCGACACTGCTTCGCCTGCTGGGACATTTGTCTTCACATTGATCAATACCTGGGGCACTGTGACCATGACTTCATCGGCTAGTTGTGAAATTGGTCGACCTGAGTCCACCATTAGTTCCAGCACTGCGATTGCCGCCATTAGACCGTCACCCGTGGTGGCACGATCACGAATAATCACGTGACCACTTTGCTCACCACCGAGTGTGAATCCGTGTTGATTCATGTGGTCAAGCACATAGCGATCACCAACTGTTGTGACCGCAACATTGATTCCGGCTTGTTCCATCGCTCGCAACAACCCGATGTTGGACATCACAGTCGTCACAAGCGTGTTCGAGTGCAGTCGCTCGTTGGCGCACATGTAGTGCGCAAGGAGACCAAGTAGTCGATCACCTTCAATGACGTTGCCGCGTTCATCAACAACCACGAGACGATCTCCGTCACCGTCAAAAGCAAAGCCAATATTTGCTCGCACTGCTACAACTTCAGTACCGAGAGATTCGGGGGCAGTTGCTCCACACTCTGCATTGATGTTCGTACCATCAGGCAGCGCGTGAATCAGATCAACCTGCGCACCGAGGCGACGAAAAACCTCGGGAGCCACTTCGCTCATCGCACCATTTGCACAGTCAAGGACCACTCGCAGCCCGGCGCCAATTTCCTGACGCACCATGCGAATCCGCGATTCCACATAGCGATCAACCATTCGCCCGCGTTCAATTACAGCAGCAGTTCGTGGCGCACGTTCTTTAGCCACGGTGGCAAGTTCACGGACAATTGCGGCCTCAGCTTCATCAGTCAACTTGACTCCACCGGGCGCGAACACTTTCACACCATTGTCTTCGTATCGGTTGTGTGACGCAGTGATTGCGATGCCGGTGATGTTTTCAACCTCGGATGCGAAAGCAACACAAGGCGTGGGAACCATACCGAGTGCGAGCACCTCAACACCTTCGCTGGTGAGCCCCTCAACTAGAGCCAATTCCAGTGCTGGCCCCGAGATACGTGGGTCACGCCCCACGGCAGCACGGCGACTCTTGACCGACCTAGCGATGGCAACACCGAGTTGATAGGCGTCGTCGAGGGTTATATCGACGAAAGCCTTACCCCGAACTCCGTCAGTGCCAAAGGCCAACATGTTGTGACAGTGCGGAAAGCCCGCGCTAGATCAACGCTTGGTG
>CAIYHK010000258.1 GCA_903925985.1 uncultured Actinomycetes bacterium | reverse complement strand
TGGTGTCGCCCTCTAGGCGCATCTCAATTCCCTTTGAAACAAATGCACCAAAGCTCTGCCCTGCGGAACCTTTGAAATTGATCTTGATCGTGCCGTCCGGCAAACCGTTACCACCCCATGCCTTGGTCACTTCGTATCCAAGCATCGTGCCAACTGTTCGGTTCACGTTGTGTACCGCGGTCTCAATGACCACAGGCTTCGCATCCTGAATTGCGGACTGCGACTTCGCAATCAGCTCATTGTCCAAAGCCTGATCAAGCTCGTGGTTCTGAGCCACCGACTTGTAAGGAGTCTGTGAGTACGGGTTCAGTGCCGGTGTGAGAATCGGTGAAATATCAAGACCCGACAATTTCCAATGATCAACTGCCTGTTTGGTGTCGATTACTTCAACATGGCCAATTGCTTCTTGGAGCGTTCTGAATCCAAGTGCGGCGAGATATTCGCGCACTTCTTCGGCGATGAATTCAAAGAAGTTGACCACGAACTCTGGCTTGCCACTGAATCGTGCGCGCAATTCTGGGTTCTGAGTAGCGACCCCAACTGGGCATGTGTCGAGATGGCAAACACGCATCATGATGCAACCACTCACAACAAGTGGTGCGGTTGCGAATCCATATTCTTCGGCACCCAGCAGCGCAGCAATGATCACATCGCGACCTGTCTTCATCTGACCATCGGTCTGCACAACAATGCGGTCGCGGAGTCCATTCATCATGAGGGTCTGTTGTGTCTCAGCGAGACCGAGTTCCCAAGGACCACCGGCGTGCTTAAGTGAGGTCAAAGGAGATGCACCTGTGCCACCGTCGTGGCCTGAGATCAACACCACATCGGCCTTGGCTTTTGATACGCCAGCAGCGACGGTGCCAACACCTACTTCAGCCACCAGCTTTACGTGAATGCGGGCAGATGGGTTTGAGTTCTTCAAGTCATGAATCAACTGCTTGAGATCTTCAATTGAATAGATGTCGTGGTGCGGAGGCGGACTGATGAGTCCAACTCCTGGCGTGGAATGGCGAGTCTTTGCCACCCATGGGTACACCTTGTGCCCTGGTAACTGTCCACCTTCACCGGGCTTTGCACCTTGGGCCATCTTGATTTGAATGTCATCTGAGTTAACAAGGTATTCACTGGTGACACCAAAGCGTCCCGATGCAACCTGTTTGATCGCCGAGCGCTTCGAATCACCATTTGGCAGCGGAACAAATCGCTCTGGATCCTCCCCGCCTTCACCGGTGTTGCTCTTGCCGCCAATTCGGTTCATTGCAATCGCGAGGGTCTCGTGCGCCTCAGCGGAAATCGATCCATACGACATCGCGCCTGTGGAGAACCGCTTAACGATCTCGCTCACTGGCTCAACTTCATCGATCGATACGGGTGGGCGATCACTTTGCAGATCAAATAGCCCGCGCAGCGTTGCGAGATTGCGTGACTGGTCGTCTACGGCTTGTGTGTACTGCTTGAAGACGTCGTAGCGACCCGATCGCGTGGAGTGTTGCAGGCGGTAGACCGTTTCTGGGTTGAAGAGGTGAATCTCCCCTTCACGGCGCCACTGGTATTCACCACCAATTTCAAGGCTGCGGTGTGCGCGCTCGGTCGCACGCTCCATGTAAGCAACCCGATGTCGCTGTGCTGTCTCTTCGGCGATCTCATCAAGACCAATGCCACCAAGACGACTTACAGTGCCAACGAAAAACTCCTCGACCACATCTGTGGCAAGACCAATCGCTTCAAAGATTTGCGCCCCCGTATATGAAGCAACGGTAGACACACCCATCTTCGACATCACCTTGAGCACACCTTTGCCAGCGGCCTTGATGTACTTATGAAGTGCAGTGTGGACATCAAGCCCACCCATGTCGTTCACACCTTCGCCGTCGTTGGCAAGAATCATGTCTTCAATTGATTCAAAAGCCAAGTACGGGTTCACAGCACCTGCGCCATAACCGATGAGCAGCGCCATGTGATGGACCTCGCGTGCATCACCACACTCCACG
>CAIYHK010000257.1 GCA_903925985.1 uncultured Actinomycetes bacterium | reverse complement strand
TCTATCAATAAGCGCCTAACCGAAGAAACTGAATCCTTTACCGCGCAGCTACACAAACTCGCGGGGCGTGCCTTCAATCTGAATTCGCCAACCCAACTACGCGAAATTCTGTACGAAGAGCGAGGCTTAACTCCCGGCAAGAAGACCAAAACTGGGTATTCAACTGATGCAGCTACCCTAGAAAAGCTTCGGCCGGAATGGCCGGAGTTCATTGAGCCACTTCTTCGTTACCGCGAGTTGGAAAAGTTGCGGTCAACCTATGGTGAAGGACTAATCGCCGTTGTTGATCCAGCAGACGGTCGGATTCATGCGACCTTCAATCAAACAGTGGCTCGAACGGGTCGACTCTCGTCGGAGCATCCGAATCTCCACAACATCCCGATCCGTTCCGATGAGGGTCGCATTTTTCGCACTGCATTCGTGGCGACAAATGGGGCGGAGTTGTTAGTAGCCGACTACAACCAGATTGAACTTCGTTGTATCGCACATCTTGCAGACGACCCAGGACTGATCGAAGCATTCACCGCGGGAGTAGACGTCCACACCGCAACGGCAGCTCGAGTGTTCGGTGTGAAGCCAGACGCTGTGAC
Organism: uncultured Actinomycetes bacterium; assembly: GCA_903925985.1. Taxonomy (GTDB): domain Bacteria; phylum Actinomycetota; class Acidimicrobiia; order Acidimicrobiales; family Ilumatobacteraceae; genus CAIYHK01. The sequence goes on along the minus strand of CAIYHK010000257.1, from coordinate 7,084 downwards.
TTCTGAGCAACGAAGCAGAGCGAAGATGGTGGCGTACGGTCTCGCTTACGGGATGGAGGCCTACGGCCTTAGCCAACGCCTTGCGATCCCCGTAGACGAGGCAGCAGGAATACTTGACTCGTTCTTTGGGGCATTTCCGGCCATCAAGTCCTACATGGAACGCACAGTTGCCGACGCCAAGAAAATGAAATACACCGAGACTCTGTTCGGTAGACGGCGCCCAATACCTGAATTGTCGAGTGACAATTTCAGAATTAGACAAGCAGGCGAGAGGATGGCGATGAACGCCGCCATTCAGGGCCTCGCTGCTGACATATTCAAGATCGCGTTGGTCAGAATTGACGAGGCTCTGACAACACAAAACTTACGCGCGCGAATTGTGCTGCAGGTCCATGACGAAGTTCTTGTTGAGGCACCCGTTAATGAGCGTGACACGGTAGAAAAAATTGTGCTTGACATCATGCGTTCGGCCGCAGAGCTCAGGGTGCCGCTTGAGGTCAATGCTGCATGGGGCACAACTTGGGCTGAAGCGAAGTGACTCAAGCTTCGCATCCATTTGTGAACCTCGCCGATCACATGGGGCGCGCCTATCTTCGTTATTCGTTCACAAAGGGAACACTGCAAGAAGTTGATTTCATGTTCTCATCTGGAGTTGTGAGCAGTGAATGTTCAGTGCTGGATGTTGGCTGCGGCCCCGGCAGACACGCAATAGAACTCGCATCCCGTGGTTGTCGGGTGCACGGTATTGATGTAAGTGAACGATTCATTGCAATTGCCCGAGAAGACGCCGGAAGTCTGAGTGCAACTTTTGATGTCATGAACGCAGTCGACCTCAATTTTGAAGAAGAGTTCGACGCTGCGATCTGCGTCTGCCAAGGCGCATTTGGGATGCACACGGATGATGCCAACGATCGTGCCGTGCTGAGGGGCATCGCGCGCAGCCTGAAGCCTGGCGGTGCTCTCCTCCTAACCGCATTCAATGCCTACTTCAGCATTAGGCACCATGTGGACGCCCGATTCGACGCCACTGCTGGTGTGAGCACAGAAGTCACGTCAGTGCTCAGCGAGTCAGGCGAGGCAATGGAAACAGAACTGGTCACTGGGTGTTACACGCCACGTGAACTCCGACTGCTCGCGGAATCGGTTGGGCTTCAGGTAGTTGGTGTCTATGGCGGTGAACCAGGGGCCTACGGCCTACAGCCCCCGTCGGTGGACCTCCCAGAGAACCTCCTATTGGCTCGCAAAACCTCGTAAGTCCTGCTTTGGTGCTTGCAAATGGGGCAGTGGTAGCCTTTTCCGTCTCGGTTTGTCGCCTTTGCAGCAAGCAGAGATTTCTATCCACCTATTGAAAGAACTGTCCCTTGTCCGACACCATTACCAACCCCACCGACTCAGCCGCTCTTGGAGTGTTTGATGCCGATGGCAACTACCAGAACCGCAAGGTCACCGAAAATGACCTCGACATTCCGTTTTCCGAAGCAATCAAGGAACTCCCTGATTACAAAGACGGGCAACTGGTAAGTGGCAAGGTTGTAAAGGTAAGTCGCGATGAAGTCTTGCTTGACATTGGATACAAACAAGAAGGTGTGATCCCAGCTCGTGAACTCTCGATTCGCGCTGATGTAAACCCTGCCGACTTGGTAAAAGTTGGCGACGAAATCGAAGCAGTAATCCTCACTCTCGAAGATCGTGAAGACCGCACAATCTTGTCCAAGAAGCGCGCTCAGTATGAGAAGGCTTGGGGACGCATCGAAAAGATCAAGGAAGAAAACGGAACCGTTTCTGGCCAAGTGATCGAGGTTGTTAAGGGTGGTCTCATCGTTGATATTGGATTGCGTGGTTTCCTTCCGGCCTCATTGGTTGAGTTGCGTCGTGTTCGCGATCTTTCGCCATATATGAATCAGCCAATCGAAGCAAAAATCATCGAACTCGATAAGAACCGCAACAACGTGGTCTTGTCGCGTCGTGCATTCCTTGAAGAAACTCAGCGCGAAACCCGCGATGAATTCCTTGCCAACTTGAAGCCAGGAGACGTGCGCAAGGGAATCGTCTCCAGCGTTGTCCAGTTTGGTGCCTTCGTTGACCTCGGCGGCATGGATGGACTCATCCACGTTTCTGAACTCTCTTGGAAGCATGTCGACCACCCATCATCGGTGGTGCAAGTTGGCCAAGAAGTGTCCGTAAAGGTTCTTGATGTTGATCTCGATCGTGAGCGCATCAGTTTGTCGAAGAAGGCAACCGAGCGCGATCCGTGGGAAGAGTTTGCATCTTCACACGAAGTTGGTCAGCTTGTTTATGGTCGCGTCACAAAGCTCGTTCCATTTGGTGCATTCGTGCAGGTAGGCGACAACATTGAGGGCCTCGTCCACATCTCTGAAATCTCAGGTCGTCACATCGAAGCTCCTGAAGAGATGGTCACACCTGGTGAAGAACTCTGGGTGAAGATCATTGATCTCGACCTTCCCCGTCGTCGTATCAGCATCTCGATCCGCCAAGCAGCAGAGGGTGGAGAACTCGCCGAGGAGTACCGCTCGCACTTCGCAGTGGACGAGCACGGCAACTATGCCGCTGCCGCTGATGATTCGGAGCGTGAGGCGGCCTGGGCTGAGTACTACAAGGAGTACGGCGAAGGCGCACCAACTGAGGCGCCAGCCGAAGCAACTGCCGAAGCACCAGCCGAAGCACCCGCCGACGACGCAACGGCCTGACCGAGTCAGGTTCGGGCTCCGATGATTCTCGTCGGCTTGACCGGTGGTATCGGTAGCGGAAAATCAACCGCATCCAAGATGTTCGCTGCTCGCGGAGCGGTCATCATTGATGCAGATGCAATAACTCACGAGGTCCAGCGTCCTGGAATGCCTGTTCTGACTGAACTCGCGGACGCCTTCGGGTCAGACATCATCGACGCCGATGGCGCGCTCATTCGCCCGTTGGTCGCTCAGCGCGCATTTGCAGACGCCGAATCGTTGCAAAAGTTGAACCAAATTGTTCATCCTGCAGTGCAAAAAGAGATGCTCGCACGGATGGATGCCCAAAAGGGCACCGACAACATCGTGATTCTTGATGTGCCACTTCTTGTGGAGAATCCAAGAACTGATCTTGGTGGAATTTGCGTAATTGATTGTCCACTAGAACTGGCAGTGGAGCGATTGGTTGAGCAGCGCAATATGAACGCAGACGATGCCCGCGCACGCATGTCCAAGCAGGCCACTCGTGAAGAACGCAGGGCGGCTGCAGATTTTCTGATCGAGAACTCTGGTGATCTTGCATTTCTTGAAGAACAAGTTGACCGTGCTTGGGAATGGATGCAGAGTCTCAACCCCATTTCTGAGTGAAACTTCGCCGTTAGGGTTGAACCATGGCTGAGTTCAAGGTTGTTTCGGATTTCGCCCCAGCCGGTGATCAACCGAAAGCCATTGAGGACCTGTCCTTTGGAATTGAAACGGGAGAGCGCTTCCAAACCCTGTTAGGAATCACGGGCTCCGGTAAGAGTGCCACTATTGCGTGGACAATTGAGAAAACGCAGCGCCCGACATTGATTCTCGCGCCGAATAAAAGTTTGGCTGCACAGTTAGCACAGGAGATGCGAGAGTTCTTTCCCAATAACCGTGTGGAGTATTTCGTTTCTTATTACGACTACTACCAACCCGAGGCATACATCGCCTCAAGCGACACGTATATCGAGAAGGATTCATCAATCAATGATGAGATTGATCGACTCAGGCACTCAGCTACGGCAGCACTATTAACACGGAGAGACACAATCGTTGTGGCCTCGGTGAGTTGCATTTACGGAATGGGTGACCCGGAGGAATACAGGGGTCAGCTTCTCTATTTGCACGTTGGCGTTGATTATGACCAGAGGAATATTCTCCGACGACTTGTTGATCTTCAATATGACCGCAACGACATAGCCCTTGGGCGTGGAAATTTCCGCGTGAGAGGTGACACGGTCGAAGTGCACCCCGCCTACGAAGAAGCGGTCCTACGCATCGAGATGTTCGGCGACACGGTTGAGCGTTTGACAATGATTGATCCACTGACCGGCGAGAATTTGAATGAGCTTTCAACCGCGGTGGTATTTCCTGCCACGCACTACGTCGCAGGTGATGAACGGTTACGCCGTGCTATTGCTGGCATAGAAGCCGAGCTGCAAGAACGACTCGCATGGTTTGACAGCCAAGGAAAGCTGCTGGAGGCCCAGCGGCTGCGGATGCGCACGCAGTACGACCTCGAAATGATTGAAGAAATGGGTTATTGCAATGGAATCGAGAACTATTCCATGCATATTGATGGTCGTAACCCGGGTGAGCCTCCATTCACCTTGCTTGATTATTTCCCGAAGGATTTTCTGCTCGTTGTAGATGAGAGTCACGTGACCGTTCCGCAGCTTCATGGTCAATATGAGGGCGATCGGAGTAGGAAAAACACCCTTGTGGATCACGGGTTTAGGCTCCCATCCGCACGGGACAACCGGCCATTGCGTTTTGAAGAAGTGATGGAGCGGATTAATCAGTGTGTCTTCATGTCTGCAACGCCTGGCAAGTTCGAGCAGCAGCACTCACATCGCGTGGTTGAACAGATAGTCAGGCCTACCGGCCTGGTTGATCCCGAAGTGATTGTTCGCCCGACCAAGGGTCAAATTGACGATCTGATTTCGGAGATTAACGGGCGCACCGAACGAGGTGACCGAGTTCTCGTTACGACACTTACCAAGAAGATGGCAGAAGATCTCACTGAATACCTCTTGGAACAGGGTCTTCGCGTTCGTTACATGCACTCCAATATTGACACCATTGAGCGCATTGAAATTCTTCGAGCCTTGCGCCTTGGGGAGTTCGATGTGCTGGTGGGAATCAACCTCTTGCGTGAAGGCCTTGACCTGCCTGAGGTTTCCCTTGTGGCGATTCTTGACGCCGACAAAGAAGGATTTTTGCGCAGTGAGACGTCGCTGATTCAGACCATTGGTCGTGCGGCACGAAATGTGGATGGCCAAGTCATCATGTACGCCGATACTCGGACTCCATCAATGGAGCGCGCAATCGGAGAAACCAAGCGTCGGCGTGAGATGCAGGTGGCATACAACCTCGAACACGGAATCAATCCGCAGACAATTCGCAAGGCTGTGGGCGACATTCTTGAGCTACTGCGTCCGAGTGAAGGCGCCCCCGTGCCGGGTAAGGAAAACAGGCGTAGAGGGGTTGGTGAGCGCGCAAAGGTCGAGCGGGAGATCAAGAACTTGCCTCAACAAGAGCTTGCGCGGCTAATCCAGACACTTGAGTTGGAAATGAATGAAGCCGCTGGCGATCTCAAGTTCGAGTATGCGGCACGACTCCGCGACGAGATCCGCGACCTGAAGCGTGAACTCAGAGACGCAGGCTAAGCACGTATGCCCGTGGGTAAGTAGCGTGAAGACCAATGTCTGAGAAAATTGTCGTCCGTGGTGCCCGCGAGCACAACCTGAAAAACGTGACCGTTGAGTTACCGCGCGACAAACTCGTTGTCTTCACTGGGCTTTCAGGATCTGGCAAGAGCAGTCTCGCCTTTGACACCATCTACGCCGAGGGTCAGCGTCGCTATGTCGAATCGCTCTCGTCTTATGCGCGCCAATTTCTGGGGCAAATGGACAAGCCTGACGTGGACACGATTGATGGTTTGTCCCCGGCCATTTCCATTGATCAAAAGAGTGCATCACGGAACCCTCGGTCCACTGTGGGCACGATCACTGAGGTGTACGACTATTTGCGCCTGCTGTATGCGCGTATCGGTGAGCAACACTGTCCAAACGACGGCACACGCCTAAAGCGCCAGACCCCTTCGCAAATTGTTGACCGAATTCTGATGCTCGCCGAAGGCACTCGCTTTCAAGTTCTGGCGCCTGTAGTACGTGGTCGAAAGGGGGAGTACGACACTCTCCTCGGAGAACTTGCTGGTCAAGGCTTCGTGCGTGCGCGCGTCGATGGCGAAGTGGTCGATATTGCAGAATTTCTTGATAGTGGTAAAAAGCTCGCACGTTATGAACAGCACTCCATTGAGATTGTTGTAGATCGCCTAGTGCGCCGTGATGGCATTGACCGTCGCCTCACCGACTCTCTAGAGACTGCTCTAAGACTCGCCGAAGGTGTAGCTGAAGTTGAGTTGATGCCAAGCGACAATTCTGCAGGCGAGATTCTCACCTTTTCGCAACATCTTGCCTGCCCGAAGTGCGGGTCTTCGTTTGATGAGCCTGCTCCGCGAAGTTTTAGTTTTAACTCTCCGTACGGCGCGTGCGAGGCCTGTGATGGGCTCGGGACGACATTTGAGATAGATCCTGAACTGGTTATTCCGAACCCTGATCTATCAATTGAAGACGGGGCTGTTGCTGTTTGGCGTGGAATGCACACGCAGTATCACGCAAGATTGTTGGAATCAGTTGCAGAGCTAAACGCCATTCCAATTGACAAGCCTTGGGGCAAGCTGACACAAAAACAGCAAAAACTGCTTCTCAATGGTGTGCCTGGCACTGTTGAGGTGAAGTGGAAAAACCGCTACGGCAAAGTTCGTAAGTTCAACGCACATTTTGAAGGCATCGTGCCATGGGTGAAACGCCGGCACCAAGAAGCAGAAGGGGACTGGCAACGCGAACAGTATGAAGGCTTCATGCGTGAGATTCCGTGCCCAAAGTGTGAGGGTGCGAGATTGAAGCCATCGTCGCTGAGCGTATTGGTGAATGGCCGCCATATCTCAGAGGTGTGCGACCTGCCGATCGGTGAAAGTGCACGCTTTCTGTCCGGGCTGAAACTCAACGATCGTGATGCGATGATTGCTGAGCGCATCACAAAAGAGATCAATTCACGACTTGGTTTCTTGTTGGATGTTGGTCTGGATTATCTGACTCTGTCGCGTGCGGCTGGCACCCTCGCTGGAGGCGAGGCACAACGTATTCGCCTGGCGAGTCAGATTGGATCTGGACTTGTCGGAACCCTGTATGTGCTTGATGAACCTTCCATCGGTCTGCATCAACGCGACAACCGCCGATTAATCGACACCTTGCTGCGTCTTCGTGATCTTGGAAACACTGTGATTGTGGTGGAACACGATGAAG
>CAIYHK010000256.1 GCA_903925985.1 uncultured Actinomycetes bacterium | reverse complement strand
TTGGTAACTGCAGTCACTGTGCTTGCAGCTTCGCTGCGTACTGAGATCCGCAATCTCATCGGCGAACAATTCAAGGGTGACTATGCAATCAGTGTGCAGACTCAAGGTTTTGGTGGTCTCAGCCCGACCCTCGTAGATGAAGTTGCCAAACTCAGCTCAGTTGAGCAAGCCACTTCAATTGGTTTTGCCACGGTGAAGATTGCCGACAAAGGACGCTTTGCCAGTGTGATTAATCCAGTGACCGCAGCCGGCTTAATTGATCTCGACATGATTGAAGGGGCTCAAGCTGATCTGGACGCTGCTGGTGTGCTTGTAAGCGAAGGCCAATCAGAGACACTCGCAGTAGGCATCGGCGACACCGTTGAAGCAATGCTGACTGACGGATCCGAACTCGAGCTAACTGTTCGTGGCATTTTTGACAACGGCACATTCACCACCGGTGGTTTTGTTGTGAACCGTGAACTCTTTGTGGATCGCCCTACCTCACAATTCGACTTTGCTATCTACATTGTGAAAAAAGACGGCGTCTCCGATGAGTCTGCGCGTGAAGAACTCGGCGCACTTGTTGAACAATCTGGTGTTGGCAAACTCGCGAGTCGCTCTGAGTACATTGATGACCAAGCCGGGCAGGTAAACCAGTTGCTCGGTCTTGTCTACGGCTTGCTTGCCCTCTCGGTGATCATCGCTGTGGTTGGCATTGTGATTACCTTGCTGTTGTCGGTGTTTGAACGCCGCCGTGAGCTCGGTCTGCTGCGGGCAGTGGGAATGAGCCGATCGCAGGTGCGCTCATCTATCCGTTGGGAGAGCGTGATCACTTCACTGATCGGTGCAGTCAGTGGCGTCATTCTCGGCATCGCGCTCGGTTGGGTAATCGTTCGCGCACTGGATGACGAGGGGCTTAAGTCCTACACACTGCCCATCGGCGGGACAATTGGAATTCTGATTTTGTCGTTCATGATTGGCGTGATTGCGGCAATTTACCCAGCACGTCGCGCCACTCGGATGAACGTGCTCGAATCGTTGTCAGCCGGCTAATTCATCGGGGTCAATAACGTCCCCATCATGATCCAGCGTCAACGGCCTGTGTTGAGCAAGGTCACGGAGAAAATCACTGGCAACTGGATGTGAGTCAATCATCCTCACGATTGGATCAGAATCATCGGCGCGAGGCCTTGGAACGTGGCGCTTTTGGCACTGCGGGCACCAATACAGGATTCGAGCATGCTCACCATCGCGGCGTACCTGCACCACGCCCTTGCATCGCAGGCATGACTTTCCGTTACGGCCGTACACCGCAACCCCGCCTGGCACGCCAGGAACCGTTACTCGGCCAGCATTCTTGAGATTTGCACGCAATAGTCGCGCTGCTGTCTCCACAATTTCAATCGCTGTTGATTCTGCGAGACTTCCCACTCGCGCACGCGGACTCACTTCAGTTGCCCACAAAATTTCACATCGGAACACATTGCCAATGCCACACATCACTCGCTGATCAAGCAACACTTCTGCAATCGTTGCTTCGGGGTCATGGTATGCGAGTACGCGTCGTGCGCATTCGTGAAGATTCGTGCGCGGATCACAAAGATCAGGACCGAGTTGACCAGCGAATGGATGTCGACGCCAGCCATCGTCGCGATACGTGTCCACCACGGGTGCGGAAAAACAAACAGCTACCCAATCTTCGGTCTCAATCACGAATCGAGCTTTGTTCTCTGCTTTGCGCCATTTTTCACCGGGTCGATATAGATGCCACGAGCCAGTCATGCGCATATGAGTGTGCAGCGCTACTCCATCGTCCCAGACGATCTCGATGTGTTTGCCTTTGTTGCGCACTTCTTCAACTGCGCAACCCTCACCAGGAAGAATGTCGCAATTCCATGGTGCAAGAGTGACGCTGGAGGGCTTGCCAACGAGCGCGGTGCGAAGAGCTGCCGCGGTCTTATAGATGGTGTCTCCCTCTGGCATCCATCAAATCGTATGCCCCGCTAGGGTCTTTTACGTGCAATCCGAGCAATCTCCGCAGCGCAAGAAGCGAGGTCTTGGTTCGACCATGATTGCGAGTGGATTGATTGCAATCGAGAACATGCTGCGTGGCAAAACACGCGAGGAAGTCGCCGAGATTAGAGAAGCCGCAGGCACCCCGGGCAACATCGACCGCCATGGGATCACGGTGGAACTCGACGAGGGCACTACTGCACATAGTCCCGCACCGATGGCGCGCAGTGGTACTAAGCGATTAGTAGTGCGCCGACGCACGCGTCAGGGCAACTGACCCACCGAAGCAAGAGCAAGACGGATCAAACGATCCTGCCCGCCGGTCATGTCACGTCGGACTCGCTCAGAGACCGCCTCAGCGGGAGTAAACCACGCGAGGTCAAGGGCCTTCTGCGTGGGATGACACTCACCCGAAACCGGCACAACATATGCAAGCGCAACCGCATGCTGGCGAGGATCATGGAACCCTGTGATATCTGGATCACGAAAATACTCAGCCACGGTGAATGGAGCCGGCTCTGGTGGCAGTTTCGGTAGCGCCAATGGGCCGAGGTCTTTCTCGAGATTGCGCATCAATGCCTGACGGATGGTTTCATTCAGCATCACTCTGCCTGACACAACCATCCGACTAATGCTCCCATCGGCGGCTTGCCTAAGAAGCAGGCCAACATGGGTGACGATTCCGTCAGCATCAGCACGCACCGGCACTGCATCCACATAGAGCAGGGGCACACGGTCACGCACATCCGCAATTACCTCAGGCTGTAGCCACGAGTTGCGCGTGTCAATCTGATCACTCATCTCGGCTCCCTGTTTCGCGTTTCAGCACCAATTGTCGCAAAGGTTGACGCGATGAGCGTGGATATCAGTGAAAGCGTTCCTTGGTGAAAACACGGTCATCAAAGCACGAGATGAGGAGCAACTTCGTGGCGCTGATCTCAAAAATCGCATCCTGGTCGTAAGACTCTCCAAGCCTCCGTGCATCTTCGTAGGTTGAGCCCCAGACTGCGAATCCTGGCTCACCATCGTGATCCTCCATGCCAACCCCGTAGGTACGCACAAAATGGAGTCCCAAAGCGAGGAGGTCGCCAGCAAGGAGTTGGTTCGCGATTTCGTTTTCCTTGGTTGAGCGATGGACACCTTGGGGGTCCCAAGCTGTAATCACGTGGACCGGGCCCTCAAACGGCCAATCTTTCACCGCATCTGGGCCATTGAGTGCGACATATTTTCCGGGTTGCACTTCAGCCATCACGACCGTGTCGATGTACGACTCCCACCGAACATCCTCGGCCGCTGAAGACTCACCACCGAAACGGAGTTGCAGCATCGGCACCAATTTTTCGGCCGTACTCGTGATGCGCTCCACAGCAGTTTTCAACTCCCCAGCAGTCATTGACTCGGCCACTAAATCGACAACCGCCCACACTTGACCTTCCATGTGCGTAACACGGACATACCCAAGTGCAACGTTGTAGTCGTTCATTTCCTCGTAAAGCTCCGGCGTAGCTTCAATCTCATCGAGAAGCACTGCGAAAACCTGCAGACGAGTTGGATAGCTGTCAATGAGGCGACCAAACACTGGGGTTCCGCGCCGCACCAGACGGTAATCATCATCGTGGTCGCGGTAGAGCGCAATTCGCCCGTAGGCGCTAATGATTGCAGCTTCAACATGTGGGCGGGCCTGCTCGCGAATACTCATGATCGGTGTGAGCATTCCCTCGGCATCTTCAGACTTCAGATAAAGCAGATCACCATCAACTACGGGGATATGGAGGCATACCTCAGTTGGATGAAATCTAACCAGCCTGTGCAATGTGCTGAGTTCAACTTGCACAGAACCATGCCCAACAGATGCCCCATCCAAATGGCAAGTAGTGGTCCCCAAGCCTGGGATGTCAGCACTAATTGTTAAGACCCCTTCATTGACATCAAGGTAACCATAAAGATCATCGCCGCCAGTGTGAGTTGAGATAATTGCGTGCAAAGCATTTGCCAGCAGTCCTGATTGCACCCTAATGATGACTGGAGTTTGACGGCGCTTAGTGATCAGTGAAAAGTAATCCTTGGGGTGCGCTGGGGGTGGAGCAACTTCAAAGCGACCAGCACGCCCGATAACCGACATCAACGAAACGTTGTCATCTGTTTCATATTGAATGACCAGACTCACAGGCCCAGATTCACTTGCGGCAAATTGCACAAGTCGCCGTGAAATTGGCACCATGCATTCAATGTCTGTATTTGGGCCATTGATGATTGCCATTGAATGTGGCGTGCCAACTGC
>CAIYHK010000255.1 GCA_903925985.1 uncultured Actinomycetes bacterium | reverse complement strand
TGGATCTGGGTATTGAAACTCCTGAATGGTGTCATCAAGATCGGGATGAAATTGCAGATCTGTGCAAGTGGCTTTTGCCTGTCTCAGCACGTCAGGCATGCTCGAGGCCCGAATACCCACATTGTCACGGCCAAGTTCAATCTCGAGACCAACCTTTTGCAGGACCAGAACATCAAGTAGGCGCTGTTTTTCTTCGAGGTCTTCTTCTTTATTGATGAGCTGTTGCTCGGCATTGCTGAGTGCACTTTGCAACTCTTCAATTTCGTCATACAACGCTTCCAGTTGCAGTGCTAATGCCGATACATCGTCCTCAACTGCCTTGGCGACGAGTTCTGTGGTTGGTCGCATCATGGGCAGTCTGACGGGGCCGAGTGACCCACTCGCCCCATCGAGAACAGCACGAGCAGCGGCAAATATCTTGTTGTTAATCTCGTCAGCTGCTACACCACCGGTCTGCCATGAGTTGACACCTGTGTTCCCTGGCCAGATAACGGCAATGGTGCCGGGCTGGACAAGGTTCGAACCCCAAACAGCCGCGAGACCATCGGCGGCGCTGCGAGTCTCGACTATGACGCAGTGGGCATTCGCTGCAAGTAGAACAGGAATTTGTTTTGGTAACTGTGTCGCCGAAGAGCCTTCCTTGGGTGCGAACACAAACAATGGCAGTTTTCGGGTTGGTAGACCAACGATTGCACCGAGACTTTGACCGTCGAGTTCGGTGTGAAGACTCATAGCGTTCGGTTGAATCTCCCAGCCCACGTCCCGAGATTCGAGCATCGACGCAGCAGCAGCAACGAGCCGGGTCAGGTGCAAAGGGGGCAGTGGCAGTGGTTGCCGAGGTGACACCGAGTCACCGTACGGAATGGCAACACAGCGAACATCAAATGTGAGATCCTCGGAGTCATCCAGCACAACGGTGACCGTTGTTGAGGTAGCAGGCTTGGTCGGGTCACGATTGTCATCAACCACTACTCGCCAAACAGGATCATCTTCTGCTTCACGAACACGCACTCGCACACCGTCTGCACGATCTTCAATCGGATAGTTGTCAGCGAGCCAGTCAGATGCAAGGTTGATTAAATCCGTGCGCAAGGCAGGGGAGACGAAGCGTTCGTTGAGTCTGGCTACGTAGTAGGTGATCAAGCCGACTTGCGGCGATGAAGGACTGCGCCGAGCCAGTACCCAATTCCGGTGGACGCACCGCCACCTACAACCATCAGCACAGCAGGGTCACCGACGGCGATTGCGAGAAGAGCACCAATGAGCACTCCAAGGATTCCAATAGCAGCGGCAAAAGTGTGTCTCCATCTGGGCATACCTTCACCGTATCCGATCAGACAGATTGTGGACCACGGACTAAACGCCCAGGGAATTGGTCGGTGAACTCGTCATTTGCGATGGTCTGTACGCCATTTACGAAAGTGGCCTTGTATCCATTGGCTTTTTGAATCAACCGTTTGCCATTTGCAGGGAAATCAAACGCCATTTTCGGTGTCGTGAAACTGAGATTGTCAAAATCAATGACATTTAGGTCAGCGCGCAGACCGGGAACGATTGCGCCACGGTCCATTAATCCGTAGGTGGTGGCAGTCTCTCTGGTTTGACGGTGGACCACATGCTCAATCGACATCTTTGAGCCACGAGCACGG
>CAIYHK010000254.1 GCA_903925985.1 uncultured Actinomycetes bacterium | reverse complement strand
CTGACAGCACCAAGGAAACAATCGCCACAGTGAACGGCGGTCCAAACGGCCTTGCACTCGGTCCCGATGGTGCGTTGTACGTGTGTAACAACGGTGGAAATTTCGAAGAAATTGATCTAGGTGGTCTTGTCGTGCCGGGAGGCTTTCCAGAGGACACGTATGTCGGTGGTTCGATTCAGTGTGTGGACATTGCAACTGGTGCGGTCACCACTTTGTATTCAGAATGCGATGGGCGAAAACTGATTGCACCAAATGATCTGGTGTTCGATAGCGATGGTGGTTTTTGGTTCACCGACCATGGTTCACGCAAGAAATACACAAGTGACTTCACTGGCATTTTCTATGCCAAAGCCGATGGTTCGCATATTCAGATGGTTGTGTTTCCGGTCGAGTCGCCAAACGGTATTGGGCTCTCACCTGACGGCAAGCGTTTGTATTGGGCTGAAACCCACACCGGCAGGGTGTTCTTTCGTAATGTGACCGCGCCAGGTGCAGTGGAAGAAGGCAGCCCAATTGACCCCACTCTTTGCTTGTGCGGCCTACCGGGGCTTCAACTTCTTGACTCACTAGCAGTAGACGGTGATGGCAATGTGTGTGTTGCCACAATTTTGAACGGTGGCATCATGGTGATCTCACCGTCGGGAGAGGTACTTGGACACGTTGCCACTGGAGACATGGTGACAACCAACATCTGCTTTGGTGGCCCCGACCTCCAGACCGCATACATCACGTGTTCAAGCACGGGAAGACTGCTGTCGATGCGTTGGCCGGTCAAGGGTCTGCGACTCAACTACCAGTGAATTAACCCCCCGCGGGTAGATTTGTCTTATGGCGCAGCGGTTCTATGTGGAGACTCTCGGCTGCCCCAAAAACCAAGTTGATTCCGACAAACTCATCGGCAAGTTCGAAGCCGATGGCCTTAGTGCAACCGAAGATCCAGGAAAAGCCGACGTGATCGTGGTGAACACATGCGCATTCATTGAAGATGCGCGTCGCGAAAGTATCGAAACAATCCTTGCTCTTGATGACCGCAAAAAGCGTGGGGCCAAACTTGTTGTAACTGGTTGCATGGCCGAACGCTATGGAGATGAGCTTGCCGAGGCGCTTCCCGAAGCCGACCAAGTGGCGGGATTCGGCGTTTCCATAGAGGTTGGGAAGAAGCCCAAGAAATCAATCTCGGTTTCTGCCCAAGTGCCGGAGTTCGACTTATTGAATCTCCCGCGACCGAAGTCGACCGCTCCTTGGGCATACGTAAAGATCGCCGAGGGGTGTGATCGCACTTGTGGGTTCTGTGCGATTCCGTCTTTCCGTGGCCCGCAGCGCAGCCGCTCTATTCAATCGATTCTTGATGAAGTTGAAGCTCTCGAAGCCAAAGAGATTGTTTTGATCGCTCAAGACCTCGCCTCGTATGGCAAAGATCAACCCGAAGAGCTTGGTGCGGGGTCAATCGTGTCGCTGGTTAATCAGGTATCGGCACTTGTGCCGCGTACGCGACTTCTCTACCTATATCCAAGTGACCTGAGTGACGAGTTGATCGAAGCAATTCTTGGCACAGGTGTCGCTTATTTTGATCTCTCCTTGCAGCACGCATCGAAAGAGCATCTACGCCGGATGCGCCGCTGGGGCGATGGCCCGCGTTTTATCGAACGAATTCGCCGCATCCGAGAGTTGCAACCCGAAGCCGCATTTCGTAGCAACTTCATTGTCGGCTATCCGGGAGAAACCGAAGAAGATCACGATCAATTGTTGCG
>CAIYHK010000253.1 GCA_903925985.1 uncultured Actinomycetes bacterium | reverse complement strand
TCCAAAGAGTCCCTTCAAAAAGTCATAAGTTGTGCCGTCGTGGAATGGGCCCGAATTAATTGTCCAAGTCGGGTCAATTAGAAAGCCACTTTCAAACCCAAATAGTTCGCGGAATTCGTGTACGGCCTTGCCAGCCAACCCCGCTGCAAAAAGGATCAACATGATTCCAGTTGCAGTGAAGAAGCTCTTCAGATTCACCCGGTTGCCGATGCGGTAGAGGTAGATACCAACTACTGCTGATATTGCGAGACCAATGAGTCCGCCGATTACAACTTGAACACCTGATGCACTGCTTGATTCGGCACTCAGAAGAAAAAGAGCAGTTTCAAAACCTTCACGAGCAACTGCCACAAAGGCAATCGTTGTTAGCGCACGCACAGTTGTTGACTGGTCCACTTGTGACCGCAGTTCACCGCCAAGAGTGCGCGCATTCTGATGCATCCAAAAAATCATGTAAGTAAGGACCGCGCATGCGACCAGTGCGATCACGCCTTCAACTGCTTGTTCAGATTTCCCGTGAAGCCCTTCGACTGTCAGATGGACGATGATGCCGAATACAAGACACAATGCGGCGGCGATACCTGCACCGAGCCAGACCGAGCGGGTTTCAGCGGCGCGGCCGGTCTTCACCATGTATGCGAGAAGGATTGACAGTACGAGGGAGATTTCAAGGCCCTCGCGGAGCGTGATTAGAAGTGAAGCACCCATCAGCCTTGATGTTAGGTATCCCTAACATCCTTTCGCAATTCGGGTACTCGCGAGATGAGGATCCCTTTATTTTGCAAAGCTTCCAAGGTTTCTTGGGGCAGATTGAGCCAGTCCACCACGACCTCTGCGTTGTCCTCACCGCGATATCTGGGTTCACCGCGTACCCCAGTTATGGCTTCGGAGAAATGCCACGGTGAGTTCGGGATCTTGATGTGGCCGTCCCCCCGATCGCTGACGCGAACGATCGCACCGCGTTCCCGCGCCCAATCGGTGGAGGCTATATCCGTGACTGTGCGCAGCCGACCCGCAGCAAGCCCCGCTTCACTCAAGTGTTCATCTGCTGTGTCGAAGTCAGGAATTGATTTCGCCCATTCATGAATGATCTCAAGCAGTTCGGAGGTGTTCAAAAGTCTTGATTGGGCATCTGCAAAACGTGGATCAGTTGCGAGGTCGGGTCGGGCTAACGCCTTCACATACATATCGAAGGTTCCGTTCTCTGCCGGATGGCCGCTAATGACCACGTGTGAACCATCAGCCAACTGAAGGATTGGATACTCACCTGTTCGAAATGAACGTATCCAACTTGGATCAATTGGTCCGTCGTAAAGATGATTGTGCACGTGCTCGTTCACATAGAGCATGGTCTCGGCCATTGAAACGTTGATCCATTGACCCTTTCCTGTGCGTTCACGCTGAAAGAGGGCTGCAACAATTGCATAAGCCGTTTCAATACCTGTGTAAACATCAGCATGACTGTGCGGGTCATTAACTGGTTGACGATCAAGTGGTTCAGCTTGAGCAGCGGTGAAACCCGATTCGCCACCAACCACCGAGGCATAAGCACGACGGTTCACCCAGGGACCAGTGGACCCATACCCGTTAATTGATGCATAGACAAGTCGTGGATTCAACTCCAGCATTGCTTTAGGCCCGAGACCAAGGCGAGTCATTACATCGGGACGAAAGTTTTCCACCAACACATCGGCTTGGCGCACGAGTTCGTGCACAAACTCGATTGCTCCATCAATTGCAAGATCAACACTGACTGATCTCTTGCCAGTGTTCTGCTGTGCAAAGTAGGTGGCAATTGAATTCACCCGTGGAGCTGAATATCGGGTTAGGTCACCTTCTGGAGATTCGAACTTCACAACATCGGCCCCAAGGTCGCACAGCATGCGAGTGCAATGAGGACCCGACAGAACGCGGGTGAAATCAAGTACGCGAATTCCAACCAGTGGACCGTTGGCTGCTTGTGGATCGGGAGTCACATCCACATTCGACCACTTAACCCAGTGGTGCACCAAGATGACGCAGGGCAGCCGTTGCATATACGGCCATTCCGTTGATCATGGCCTCTTCTTCAAAGAACACCCGGTTTGAGTGGTTTGGTGCTGTCTTTGTGAAATCACGTCGCGAGGCGTTGCACCAAGGAACATCATCGCCCCTGGCAGTTTGTTCAGCACGAAACTGAAGTCCTCTGCGCCCATCACTGGGTTGGGGAGTCGGAACACATTGTCGGCTCCCGTGATTGTGGTTGCAAGCTCAATCATGAAGTCGGATTTGTCAGCATCGTTCACGGTTACTGGGTAGTCGCGTCGCACTGTGACCTCAACGTCTGCGCCGTGCGCGGCTGCCACTCCTTCGGCAACTTGCTTGATGAGGTCATGAACCTTGACCCGAGTTGCTTCACTGATTGCGCGGATGGTTCCATCAATTTCTGCATATTCTGGGATCACATTTGATGCGGTTCCTGCCTTGATCGCACATACGGAGACGACGGTGGGATCAAACGGATTGATCTGCCGTGTCACCATGGTCTGGAAGGCTTGAACGATCTCACACGCGATCGGAATTGGGTCCAAGGCGCGGAATGGTTCGGATCCGTGCCCGCCGCGACCAATCACTTTGATGTGCATGTCGTCCGACGACGCCATCACAGGACCAGCTTTTGTAGCGAACCATCCAGTGGGCATAGACGAAGTGATGTGTAGTGCATAAGCACCAGTGATTGGCGAAGTGGATCCATCCTTGCGAGTGGTGTCACCCAACATGCCTTCATCAATCATTAACTGCGCACCACCAAAGCCTTCTTCGCCTGGCTGGAACATGAACATCACACGGCCGTTGATATCCGATTTTCGCTCACACAACATGCGCGCCGCACCAACCAACATCGAAACATGTGTGTCGTGTCCACAAGCATGCATGGTTCCCTTGTTTGAAGATTCAAAATCAAGACCCGTGTCCTCATGCATGGGGAGTGCATCCATGTCACCACGAAGCAGCACTGTGTCACCTGGCTTGTCACCTTCAAGGACCGCAACAACTCCACTCGTGGTCTTATGGAGATTCAACTGAAGTGGCAGATCGGCGAGTGCCTCCAGAAGAATTTCACGGGTAATCGGCAGTTCGTTGCCAAGTTCCGGGTTGCGATGCAGCTTGCGGCGCAGCGCAACGGTGTCGTCGAACACACCTTTTGCCTGGTCGATGACGGAAGCAGGCGAGCCATGCTTGTCAATGGCTTGAGCGGTCAGGGCACCGGGATCGGTTGTGGTCATGGAGTCATGCTATTCCTATGAGGTGGGTTCAAGTTCCGAACTAGTCGATGTGGTTGACCAAGATGATCAGGTCATTCGGGTCGCCACTCGTGCCGAGGTTCGATCCGACAATTTGCTGCATCGTTGTACTTTCATCGTGGTCTTTGCGTCAGATGGGCGTTTGCTGGTGCATCAGCGCTCACCGCATAAAGATGTTTGGCCGAGTCGTTGGGATATAACCGTTGGCGGAGTGCTCACTTCAGGAGAGAACTATCCAGAGTCAGCACGTCGCGAAGTGGCCGAAGAGATTGGCCTCACTGACGACTTTGAACTTACGTGGCTTGGCAAGGGTGTCTACGAAGATCACGAAGTTCGAGTGATCGGACACTGTTTCAAATTGGTCCATGACGGACCTTATGTTTTTGCCGATGGTGAGGTAGTAGCCGCAAAGCTGGTTGGCCCTGACGAAGTCAGGGAGCTACTACAAAGTGAGCAGTTTGTTCCCGACAGCATTGAGATTGTTGTCCCGTTGCTGGCGGGCAAGTGGCATGAAGCCCTTGGTCGGTAAACTTTAGATATGAGTGAGCGCGTTGCCGTTGAATTCACCGTTGAGCCCTTCACCGATGGCGAACCCGGTCGGCACGTGACTGCCGCGGTTGAATCAGTACAAGCCCACGGCGTACAGGTTGATTTTGGCCCGTTTGGATCCATGTTTTGGACCACCATTGAATCGGTACCAGCGATCGTGAAGGATCTCATAACTGCCGCATACGCAAACGGCGCAACACATGTGAATGTTCACCTCGCACGGGATGATTCATGAGTTACATAAATCATCCCCTGCTCACTGCGGTAAAGCCGCTCGTTGATGCTTGCGGCGGCACATTTGTTGGTGCCGACAAGATGCAATCGGGTGACATCCCACTTGTTTGGGAGGGCAGCACAATTGCTGCGGTGCGAATGCCGCAATTGCACGGAGCGCTAGATCGCTTGATTGCTGGCGTAGAAAAGACTCTCGGGGGTCGGCTGTCCGATCTTTCACGCGAAGACAAGCAGCGCGCAATTCGACTCTTAGACGATCAAGGGGCCTTCATTTTGCGTCGTGCAGTTGAAGATGTCGCAGATGCAATGTGCGTATCACGCATCACGGTTTACAACTACCTAAACGCCATCCACCGCTAAGCGATCAGAGCCGCAACAGTCGAACATTGTTGACACGATGGTCATTTCCTTTATGAAGGATTAAGGAAGCGCGTTCACGTGTTGGCTCAATGTTTTCCCGCAAGTTGAGACCATTGATACCGTCCCAAATATCAACTGCGGTTGCCACAGCTTGATCGTCCGTTAGATCGGCGTAGTGGCGGAAAAAGCTGTCAGGATTCTGAAAGATCGTCTTCCTGAGAGCCATGAACCGATCGACGTACCATTCGCGCACTTTTGATTCCTCGGCATCGAGATAAATCGAAAAATCAAAATAATCAGAAACAAACTCGTCCGCTTCGGTGCCAACCTGCAGCACATTCAATCCTTCGAGGATCACGATGTCTGGATGATTGATGGACTCACATTGATCAGGAACGATGTCGTAAACAACGTGGCTGTAGACGGGAGCCGAGGTTGGTTTACCACTCTTGATGTCACGCATGAAGTGAAGCAACTGCTTTGTGTCGTAGCTTTCCGGGAAACCTTTACGGTGCATGATCCCACGGCGTTCGAGTTCGGCGTTGGGGTAGAGGAAACCGTCAGTTGTAATCAGGTCAACCTTTGGATGGTCGGGCCAACGCTGCAGCAAGTTCTGCAGAATTCGGGAGAACGTGCTTTTGCCTACGGCAACCGAGCCGGCCACACCGATCACATAGGGAACTTTCGGCGCGATAGTGCCAAGAAATGTGGAAGACACCTTGTGCAAGTTCTGGGTGGCGCTCACATAGAGGTTGATCAGACGAGTTAGTGGAAGATAAACCTCGGCGACTTCTCGCAAGTCGATTCGTTCATTGATACCGCGGAGAGTTTCGAGTTCGTCGTCACTGATGGTCAATGGTGTAGCTGCGCGCAGCAAGGACCACTCTTCACGGTCGAATTGAACAAACCGTTCGTCATCGGGGAACAGGTGCACGCGACAACGCTAGGCGTTGTAGGGCGCGCGCGGAGAAACGGCACCATCTCCACCGGTAAGGACTTCCACACCGGTGTCAGTTACGAGCACCATGTGCTCATATTGAGCGCAGCGACTGCCATCGGTGGTGACAGCGGTCCACTCGTCATCCCACACACGGTGCTGCCAGGTTCCAAGCGTGATCATCGGTTCAATCGTGAAGGTCATTCCAGGCCTCATGATCATGTTGTTGCGGCTGTCGTAATAGTGCAGGACTTGAATGTCAGTATGAAATTGCTGACCAATGCCATGACCAATGAATGCCCGCACAATTCCGTATTTGTGGGCTTTGGCAACGGTTTCAATCGCCTTGCCGATGTCGCTGATCGGGCGGTCTGGTCTGACGGCATCAATGCCACGCCACACACATTCCTCGGTCACTTTGACTAGGTCACGGCTTTGCTCGTCCACGTCCCCCACAAAGAAGGTTGCATTTGTATCCCCGTGCACACCGTGAATGAAGGCAGTGACATCGATGTTCACAATGTCGCCATCTTCAAGTTTGCGGGAATCGGGTATTCCGTGACAGATCACGTCGTTCACAGAAGTGCAGACACTCTTTGGGTAGCCGTGGTAGTTCAGTGGGCTTGGATATGCGCCCCGCTCAATCGTGAGATCATGCACAAAGATGTCAATCTCATCCGTTGTGATACCAGGACGCACTTGCTCGCCAGCCAAACGAAGAATCTCAGCGGCCAAACTCCCTGCCTCGCGCATTCTCGCGATTACCGATTCGTCTTTGATTCGTGGTTCGTCCCAGCGTCCGACAATTCCAGAATCTGCATAGTCAGGCTTAACGATGTGGTCAGGCACATATCGCATCGGCGAAATAACCCCGGGCATTACACGGCCTTCAAGGGGGCGATGACAGCGTTTGTATTTGCGTCCGCTGCCGCACCAGCAGACATCGTTGGCTGCAGGCTTGGTGGTGGGTTCAGTAGAGCTATTCATCAAGAATCAATGCTACGGCTAGCTATTTGTTCTTCTTGCCAAAGTTTTCAATTGTGGTCTTCACGTCGGCGGTTATGAACGACTCCGCTTCTGCGGCCAATGCAAAAGGTGCGGCTCGCAAGATGAAGTCCTGTAGATGAAGATTCAGTGCTCGTTTGGTCTCTTGTACTGCTTGGTGTGGAAGGGCTGCGAGTTTGTTCGCCATTGTGCGGGCTTCGTTTAGCAGCGATGCATCTGGAACTGCTCGTGTGGCAAGACCAAGCTCCACAGCTTTCGATGCCGGTATGCGGTCACCCGTCAACAGGTACTCCTTGCAACGCAACAATCCCATCATCAGCGGCCAAAAAGCTGCACCACCATCACCTGCTACCAAGCCCACAGAGACATGGGTGTCGGCCACAAAGGTGGAATCAGCGATGTAAACAATGTCGCACAACAAAGCAACATTGAGACCGAGTCCAACGGCGGGACCATTGATCGCTGCAATCACTGGTTTGTGGAATCCTGCCATTGCTTCTAGCAGACGACGTGCGAGACGCATTTCGCGCCTGCGGTACTCCATGTCTTCATGTGTACGAATGAATCCTGGAATGTTGCCGCCGGCAGAAAATGCTTTGCCGGCACCAGTGAGGATTACCGCCTTTACTGATGGATCTTCCCCCAGATCCCACCAGAGCTCACACATTGCGAGGTGCATCTCGTCATTGAATGCATTCAGAACATCTGGATTATTGAGGGTCACTGTTACGACTGGGCCATCTTGCTCAATCTTCAAGAATTGCGTCGGCGTGTGTGGCATAGGTAATTCAATGTACGCCAGACGAGGGCTCAGATTTGCACGCGGCTTACTTGCAGCGGAGACCGTCGCTGGGTGTTTCCAGGTCAACCAAGTACGCGTGCACGGCATCGTTAACACAGTCATTGACGTTGTAACCAGTGTGCTGGTTGGCAACAACAACAATTAGATGACCCTCTTCAAGCAGGTCTGCAGTTTCTTTCGATGCTTCAAGTGGGGTCGCAGCATCTCCGGTGGTGCCGATGACCACGATCGGCCCGGCTCCATTACCTGTGATCTCAATGCGACCCGAGGACCGTACTGGCCACAGCGCACAGATATATCCACGCGCCGACCCAGGCCCAAGCCTTGGGGCAGCCTCTTTATACAACGGAACATTTGCATCTACTTCTTCAACTGAAGTTTCCCCTGGGTCATCAAGGCAGAGGATCGAAGTGAATGCTTCCAAGAGATTCGGGTAGCTGCCATCTTGCTGGCGTTGGAAATAGTCGTCATTCAACTGCAGGATCTTCTCACCATCACCATTGCGCAGATCGTCTAGTCCACGCTCCAGCACGAACCAGCTCGCTTCGTCATACATTGCTTGAGCAACTGCAGTTTCTAGAACACCAAGTGTCACTGGAGTGCGTCCTGCTTCCACGAATACGGGATTGGCATCAATCTGGGCAGCTAGTGCATCGTATGCTTCTGCACTTTTCCCATCGCTGTGAAATGCGCACGACTTGTCACCTGAGCAACGATCAAGAAAGGTTTGGAATGTGGCTTCAAAGCCACGAATCTGAGTGAGGGAATCCTCAAGACGTGATTGATTGAGTGCAGATGCACCATCGAGTACAGCTGCTCGCACAGTAGAGGGAAACATCGTTGTCCAAGTGGCTCCGAGTTCACTCCCGTACGAGAAACCAAAATAAGAAATCTGCTCTTCACCCAATGCGCGACGAATGGTGTCGATGTCGGTGGCGGATGCTTCGGTGCTCACGTACGGAAGAATTTCGCCACTGTTCTCTTGGCATGCGTCTGCGAAGTCTTGTGCTTCGGCAATGAGCGCCAAACGCTCAGCTTCGGTCTCAGGAGTTACATCGGTGGGGGGATCAGAGTCGTAGGAATCAACACAGTCGATGAACGGCGTTGACTCGCCAGTGCCCCGAGGATCCCAACCAATGATGTCGAAATGATCAAGTAGTTCTTGACCATAAATCTGGTCTGCATACTGGGCAAGAAACTGGCCCGCACTGCCAGGTCCGCCGGGGTTCACCAAGAGCGCACCGATTCTCTTGTCTGGATTCAACGCGTTATGCCTTGAAAGGCGCAATGTGAATGAGCCGATATCGGGCTTGTCGTAG
The DNA here is from genome assembly GCA_903925985.1 of uncultured Actinomycetes bacterium. Taxonomy (GTDB): domain Bacteria; phylum Actinomycetota; class Acidimicrobiia; order Acidimicrobiales; family Ilumatobacteraceae; genus CAIYHK01. The sequence continues at coordinate 7,336 of CAIYHK010000253.1, read as the reverse complement.
TCATAAGGGACAAGCAAAGTTCCACAATCAACTGATTCACCACAACTGGACCATTCAATTACGGGTGCATCATCGCTGGGCTCGGTGGTGGAAACACCCCCAGTAGTGACTGGGACCACCTCGTCACTTATCGCAGATCCACCACATGCAGCCAGAGCTAGCAAAGTGCCAAGAAGTAATCGGCTCGTACGACCCATGCAAGTCGAGGCTACGACCTCTAGCCTTTACAGAATGCGCATGAACCCACATATGTTGATGCCCGGTGATGCATCGGCGGTCAAGGGTGTGCGTCTTAACTGGTCTTCTTTGCGTCGGGTATGGCGCTTCGCAAGCCCCTACCGCTGGGCGATTGGCGGTTTTCTGGCTGCGATTGTGGCCGCAGCACTCATTGCACTTATCCCACCATTCGTATTCCGCACAATTATTGACCGAGCAATTCCTGACGGCAATCGGGGTTGGATCACAGTGTTGGCAGCAATCGTGGTTGTTGCTGCGGTGTTTGATGCGGGGCTGGCGATTGTTCAGCGCTGGTACTCCGCTCGAATCGGTGAGGGGCTCATCTACGACCTTCGAGTCGCACTGTTTACAAAGGTGCAGGAGATGCCGATCGCATTCTTTACACGCACCCAAACCGGTGCGTTAATCAGTCGCTTGAATAACGATGTGGTTGGAGCACAGACAGCGGTCACATCGACACTTGGCTCAATTGTTTCCAACGTGATCGTTTTGACAACAACTCTTGGGGCAATGATCGCAATTGAATGGCGCCTCACCCTCCTTGCATTGGTCGTCCTTCCCGTATTCATCGTTCCAGCGCGTCGGGTTGGTGAGCGCCTACACGGCATTGCACACGAGCAAATGAATCTCAATGCCGAGATGAATACTCAGATGTCCGAACGCTTCAATGTGGCCGGAGCAATGTTGGTCAAGCTCTTTGGCCGCAACAGCCGTGAGGTTGGCGCTTTTTCGTCGCGAGCTGCTCGCGTGCGCGACATTGGTATTCGATCTGCGATGTATGGACGCGTCTTCTTTGTGGCACTTGGACTTGTTGGGGCAATGGGAGCAGCAGCGATTTATGGAATCGGCGCACACCTTGTTGTGTCTGGTTCACTTACTTCGGGCTCACTTGTTGCAATGGCAACTCTGGTGCAACGCATCTATCAGCCACTTACTGGCCTCACCAATGCACGTGTTGACCTCATGACTGCATTTGCGAGTTTTGAACGAGTGTTTGAAGTGTTGGACGCACCAGTGGCGATTCAGGATTCACCGGGGGCAGTTGATCTCATTGCCCCACGCGGAGCAATCAAGTTTGACCACGTGACCTTCAGGTACCCGCCGGCATCTGCTGTCAGCATTGCGTCTCTCGAGGCATCAGGAGTAATGCAGGGCAGTGATCCTGATGTAGATGTTCTTAAGGACATCAATCTGGACATTCCTCCGGGTGAGACTGTCGCACTTGTTGGAGCAAGCGGTTCGGGCAAGACCACCACCGCGTCTTTGATTGCTCGCCTTTATGACGTCACGGCGGGGTCTGTGTCTATTGATGGTGTTGATGTTCGCAAGATCACGGGCGATTCACTTCATGCCGCTATCGGAGTTGTATCGCAAGACCCACATCTGTTTCACGAGACCATCGGTGACAACTTAAGGTACGCAAAAACTGAAGCCTCTGAAGAAGAAATTGTGCAGGCGTGCAAGGCTGCACGAATTCATGAAGCGATCGCGTCTTTGCCTGATGGCTACAACACTGTGGTCGGTGAGCGCGGATATCGACTCTCTGGTGGTGAAAAGCAGCGGTTGGCGATCGCTCGCCTGCTTTTGAAGGACCCCGCTGTCATGATCCTTGATGAGGCCACGAGTCACCTTGATAATGAAAATGAAATGTTGGTTCAAGAGGCCCTGAATACGGCGATGTCCAATCGTACGGCGATTGTGATTGCTCACCGTCTCTCCACGGTGCGCGATGCAGACCGAGTGGTGGTACTAGACGATGGTCGCATTATTGAGCAAGGAACCCACGACGAACTCATGCGCACGAATGGCGCATATGCATCTCAGGTAAGGGCTGGAGAACTCTTCACCACCCTTCAGGCATAATCGTCACATGGCTCCCGCCGACGCAGACTTTGATGATGAGTTGAACGACGAATTTGATGATGAGCTGGATGATGACCAGATCGACGACTCCGAATCGGAAAGCAACGATTACACAGTCAGTGAATTTGTTGACGAGATCAACTTTGCGCTTGATGATGCGTTCAGTAGCGGCGTGTGGGTGACCGGTGAAATTGAAGGCTTCAAAACTCCTAAACCGCATTACTACTTCGATCTGATCGAAAAAGGTGACAACGGCAACAGCGTCAAGCTCCCCGCGAGTATTTGGGGAGGCGTTGCGAACAAGCTGATGCCCAAGCTGCGCAATGCAGGAGTGGAGTTCAAAAACGGGATCAAGGTTCGTGTGCACGGGCGTGTTGATTACTACGGTCCGTTTGGGAAGTTGAGTCTCAAGGTTGATGACATCGATCCAAACTTTACGATCGGTGAAGTCCAGGCAGAGCGTGAGGCACTGTTACGCAAACTGAAAGAAGAAGGTGCGTTTGCCGTTAATAAGGAACACGAAGTTCCCCTCGTGCCGTTGCGCATCGGAGTTGTCACCGGAAACGACTCCGCCGCATGGCATGACATGCTGGCCACCTTTAAGGCGAGTGGTATCGGATTTCACATCGCCGTTTGCAACGCGCTTGTGCAAGGCGAGCGTTGTCCAGAGGAAGTTGTTGCGGGAATCAAAACCCTCGATACACGTGATGACCTTGATGTAATCGTGGTTGCGCGTGGGGGTGGATCGAAAGGGGACCTCGCGGGTTTTGACGCTGAGATTGTGGCCCGTGCGATCGTGGCCACCAGTCGGCCGGTGTTCGTGGCAGTTGGGCATGAAGTGGATACTTCAGTTGCAGACTTTGTTGCACATTCAAGCTTCAAAACCCCTACCGCGTGTGCCGAGCACCTGGTGAACACGGTTCAGGCATTCATTGATGATGTGGATGAAACCGCAAGTGAGATAGCTGATGTAGTTGCCAACATTCTTGATCGTGGTTTAGAGCGGCTGGCAGCACTTTCCACACATATCCGCAACCGCGCTGTCATTTCTGCAAACCATGCTGAAGGAAAACTGGACATGCTGGCGCAACGCATCTCGGGTTCAGCCACCACCACCGTTTCTCATTGCGCACTAAAACTTGAGGGGTGTGAGGCACGGCTTCGGTTGCTTGACCCGATCAACACGATGAAGCGTGGTTGGAGTATTACTCGTGGCACAGATGGCAAAGTCATCACTGACTTAAAGAGTGTGAAGCCGGGTGAGAAAATCACCACTGAAGTAGTTGGTGGCTCAATTGACTCAACCATTGATTCTGTAAGCAAAGACTAAGGAGATAAGAGCTGTGGCAAAGGACAAAGGTGAAGCTGTGGATTATGGAGCAGCGCTTGAGGAACTCGAGAAGATCTTGAAAGAACTCGAGTCTGACAAGGTAGATGTCGATCGCCTTGCCTCACAGGTAAAGCGGGCATCGGAACTAATCGCGGTCTGCCGCGAAAAGATAAGCACTGCGAAATTGGAAGTGGACAAGGTCGTTGCCGATCTGAAGGCCGACTAGTTGTTTCCTACATCGGCGGTTTAGCCTGAAGTTGTGCTTCCGACCCCACCTGCTTCATTGTTGGCGATCGCTCGTCAGGTGGAAGACCGCTTGGCAGAAGTTATTGACACCGAGCGAGCCAAGTGGGCTGCATTTGAGCCGCAATTAGCAACTCCCTTTGATGAGATGCGCCGACTCGTGTTGGCAGGAGGCAAACGACTGCGCCCCGCATTCTGTCAGTGGGGTTACGTGGGTCTGGGTGGCAATCGCCAAGATTCGATAGTTGTTGATGCCGGTGCAGCCCTCGAGTTGTTGCACGCTTTTGCGCTTTTTCACGATGACATCATGGATGGGTCAGCAACACGCCGCGGGGAACCCACTACCCACATGGTTGCGATGGGTGAACACGAGTTGCGTGGTTATCTCGGCGAAGCAAGACGCTTCGGTGAGGGTGTCGCCATTCTTGTCGGTGACCTGACCTATGTGTACGCAGATGAGTTGATGATGAAAGCTCCACCGCAGGCATGGGCGATTTGGAACACCCTGCGGATCGAACTCAATATCGGTCAGTACCTCGATGTTTTGGGTTCTGCCACACGAGAACGCCGCCGTGAGTACACCGAAAGAATTTGTCAATACAAAAGCGCAAAATACACAATCGAACGCCCATTGCATCTTGGTGCAACGATGGCCATGCCCACTGTTGCACCTGATGTGCTGGCGAAGTTGAGTGCTTATGGAGTGCCACTCGGGGAGGCATTCCAGATGCGAGACGATGTTCTTGGCGCGTTTGGTGAAACCGAGATAACGGGAAAACCAGTCGGTGATGATTTGCGTGAAGGTAAGCCAACGCCGTTGCTTTCAATTGCCACATCACTTGCCTCTGCAGCACAACTCGCCGTGCTCGACCGAGTAGGGCATCCTGATATCACCGACACCGAGATTCGTAATGCACAGGAAGTCATACGTGAGTGTGGCGCATTGGACGCACTTGAGGATCACATCACAACATTGACTGCAAGTGCAGTTAATGCGATCAAACAAGCGCCAATAACTACAGATGCTCGCGATGAGTTAATTGAACTCGCAGCTTATGTTTCTTGGCGAGCGGTCTAACTCTCAGGCGTAGTGCTTCAGGGCATCGTCGAGCCCGATGCCGTTCAACACGCCTGGCTCAGAGATAACTGCATCAAGCCAGGGAATCTGCCACCGCACACACACCGTGATTGGATCTTCGATAGTTGAGTTTTGAAGTGCGAGTCGTGCGAATGCATTCGCGTAGTCAGGTGGGCGTATGTCCGATGTGAGTTCCATTAGTGCAATCGGATCTGGTGTGCGTCGATCAGGATTTTCAAGTGGTGGAGTGATACGGGCAGAAGTTGGACCGCTGCTGCCACCGGTGATGCCTGGACCATCAGCGATCACGGTGCCCATTACGTGTTCGGGGCGTGCACCAGCGAGCATCAAGGCGATGTATCCACCTAGACCATGACCAAGCAGTGTTGCCTCACCAAGGTGGTTCAACGCGATGTCGGCATCAGCGAGCAAAATTTCGCAGGTGTAGCCACCTCCGCGTGGAACGCTCGATGCTCCGTGCCCAGTGAAGTCCAGGGCAAAAACTGGGCCGGGCCAAACGTCAGGCGAGGGTGGCGCGAGTCGTGCGGCGGAGTCACCAAGGCCATGAAGGATGAGCAAATTACGCCCATTGCCCGCGCGGAGTTGATGTAGCGCGAGTTGGATGCGTAGATGGCGAAGGTAAGTGATCGTGTTCATTGCGCCAAGAACTCAAGTACTAGTTCCGCCACGCGGTGTGGGCGTTCGATATGGACAAAGTGACCCGTTTCATCAAGAACTTCGAGTCGTCCGTGGCGCGGTAGCCACGGCATAACTTCTTCGGGTTTTGTTCCCCAACCCATCTGCTCGGGAACCATTCCAAGGACACCGAGGAATGGCATGCTGAAACCTGCCATTCGATACAGACCCCAATAGGGCCGTGAAGGTCCAAAGCCACCAAAGCGAATGGCGGGATCAACTTTCCACCGCCAGCCCTCTGGATCTTTACGCGCACCGATGGTGGCGATGTAGGTCAACCACTCGTCGCTAAGGCGCGGGTTCATTTTCTTCCGGCGCTCGACGATTTCCTGCAGCGTGCCAGGGCGACGGTTGTAGTCATGGAGCCCACGCCGATAATCCAGCCAAGTAGTGATGTCTTCTCGTCGCAGTTGTGTGCGCTCGTGGTCCTGAATGTCAGGGGCGGGGCGACGCGACGGCAGCCCGTCTAAGTTGACGAATTTTTTTATCCGTGCAGGATGAGCTTCAGTGAAGTCACAAAGCAACTCTCCACCCTTTGAATGGCCCACCGCAACCACGGGATCATGCCCGACATGGTCAAACACGGCTTTTAGATCGCGCAAGTCGGCTGACCAGCCATATAAGTCTGAGCGTCCGCTGTCGCCATGACCCCGCTGGTCCCAAGCGATCACCCGCCACCCACCAGCTGCAAGCAACGGAGCAAAGACATCGAAGGTGCCCGCGAAGTCAGAACCACCGTGGGCAAGAAGCAATGGGTCAGAGTTAGGTGCACCCCACTCGTAAACAGCGATATCAATGCCCGACGTGCTGACGATGTATTGACGGTCGGGTCGCCGTGCACCTTCGAAAGTGATGGTGTCGTCGCGGTTGGGCATCATCCGATTCTATGAGCGCGGTATGCGTAGCATTAAGTCCAATGATCCTGCGTACAAGACTCCAGTGGCTACTCGCAGGTTCGACCGTGGTATTCACACTTGCTGCAATGTTTTCCGCATTTACAGGTGACGACTCTCCATCTGCCTCAACGCAAGCGACCTCAACAACTGTTGAAGAAGTAACAACCACTACCGCTGCACCAAAGACATACATCGTGAACCCTGGTGATTCTTTGTTTTCGATTGCCGAGCAGTTCGGAGTTGATCTCAATGAACTTGTGACACTCAATGGAATCGTTGATGTCGACAAAATCAATGCGGGAGATATGTTGAAGCTGCCGGCACCAACTACTACAACGACCACAGAGTCAACAACCACTACCGTGGCAGAATCCACGACAACCTCATAGACTTGTATTTATGACAACTACCTTCTGGCCGACGAAGGAACACTGGTCCGTCGAAATTCCACTGCACACTCCGCACTATCGGATCAAGGCACTCGAAGAAATCGGTTTTGTGTTGTTACGCAAAGCACCTTTTGATGTGCCAGCGCATGAATGGGAATCGCTTGAGTACATGGACTGGAAGAGTGGAGGCGATACCAACTTCGCACCTCTTGCATCCGCTGATGGACAGCTTGATTGCCGTGGGTTTTGGGACAAGGGCAAGACCGATAAAGACGCTCTCTTTACCTCCAATGCGGATAAGGCACCGACACTTCGGGACTACGTGAAGGGTATTGGCGCGAATTTCGGCCGAGTCCGAATCATCAAGTTGCAGCCGCAAGACCGTGATACTGCGATTCGCTCAATCCATCGTGACGACAACAATCGATTCAATCCCGACAATGAGGGATGGGTTGTCCGGTCATGGGTCGAACTCACGGATAGCCCTGACAGCTACATGTTGTTGATGGACAACGACGAAGATGGTTTACCGGATCCAACTACTGAGCGTCGTGTGCCGTTGCCCCGCGGTGCTCGTTTTGTGGTTGATACTCAGCGTCTTTGG
>CAIYHK010000252.1 GCA_903925985.1 uncultured Actinomycetes bacterium | reverse complement strand
TGCAACTCTTAACTGCTTCACCATTTAGATGAACTGTGCATGCACCACAACTTGATGTATCGCAACCAATATTTGTCGCAGTGAGATTCAGATTGTCGCGAAGGTACTGCACCAGAAGAGTGCGAGGCTCAACTGTGGCGGTGGTTTGTTGACCGTTCACGGTGATTGCAACTTTGATCATTTGGCTCATTGTCCAACTCCTGATTTTGCGTTGTTGATGGAGCGCCAGACACGTTCTGGAGTGGTCGGCATATCAACATGCCGCACACCAAGATGTAACAACGCATCGCACACTGCGGATTGCACTGCGGGCGTTGCTCCGATTGAGCCCGATTCACCAATGCCTTTGGCGCCAAGCGGATTCATAAATGTTGGAGTTTCCATCATCACGATGTTCACACTTGGTACTTCAGCGGCCGAGATCATTGCGTAGTCGGCAAGATTGGAAGTTGTTGGGTTGCCGTCTGCGTCATAGAGCACTTCCTCGAGGAGTGCTTGGGCCGAACCCTGCGCCACTCCGCCATGAATCTGGCCGTCACGTAACAGGGGATTCAATACAGTTCCTGCATCATCACAGGTGGTGTGGGCGATGTGTCGTACCTTGCCGGTCTCGGTGTCGACTTCGACCACGGCTACGTGCGCACCAAATGGAAATGTGGCTCCATCAACGCGGAAGTCAATCGCATGCACTAAACCGCCTTCTGATTGTTTTGCGACCGCGAGATCAGCCCAGGTCTTGTTCACACTTGGCGAGCCCGCTACGTGGAAGGCGCCGTTTTCTTTATCCAACACGATGTCGTCTTCGTTGGCTTCAAGGAGGGTGGCTGCGAGTCCGCGGGCGATGTCAACAAGTTCCACAGCGGCCACATGCACAGCTGCACCACCTTGTTGCAGGGAACGTGAACCAAAAGTGCCACCACCTTTTGGCACCAGATCGGTATCGCCATGAATAACTTCAATTCGATCCATCGGGATTCCCGTTTGATCAGAAGCCAGCATTGACCAAGCGGTGTCGTGGCCTTGGCCGTGTGGTGACGTGCCTGTGTAGACCTTCGCTCTGCCATTTTCGAGCACTTCGATTTTGGCGGTATCGCCGGTGCCACCACCACCAGTGATCTCCACGTAAACACTCACACCGATCCCGAGTTGAACGGTGTCGCCAGCGGCCCTTCGCTTAGCTTGTTCGGCACGCAGTTCAGAATATTTGGCAGCAGCGGTTACACGGTTCAGGGATTCGATGTAATTGCCGACATCGTAGGTTTGCCCCATCTTGGTTTGGTACGGCTCATTGAACGGTTGGATCAAATTCTTGCTCCGCACATCAACTGGATCCATGCCAATTTCTGCGGCGAAGAGATCCATCGCGCGCTCAATTGCAGCAGTTGCTTCTGGTCGCCCAGCACCGCGATAGGGGACAACTGGTGTTGTGTTGGTGACAATCGACAACGTTCGACACTCAATACGGTCAATGTCATACACGGCCTGCGACATCGGGCGTGTCATAAATGGGGCAAGAAACGCTGCAGAGTCAACCCAGCCACCACAGTCCTGTAGAACTTTCAATTGATAGGCGTGAACACGACCATCGCGTGAACCACCGATCGCAATCTCTTGCACTTGGGCTCTGCCATGACCAAGTGCGACCATGCTTTCGCTTCGTGATTCACGCCAGATCAGAGGGCGACCCAGTTGTTGTGACATAACACTGAGCAGCAGCTCTTCACCATATAGCCCGATCTTGGCGCCAAATCCTCCACCTACGTCGGGAGCGATAACGCGTACGTTCGCGGGTTCATAACCAAAAGTACGACACAAGGATGAATGCGCTCCCTGCGCATGCTGTGTTGACAACCATTGGTGTAAACGACCATCAACCCACGCAACAGCTGAACCGCGAACTTCCATTGGGCACGGCGCCACTCGTTGGTTGACGATGGTCTCGCGCACCACGACTTCACATCCATCAAAGAACTCTGGCCCTGAATTATCGGGTGCACCAAGGTTCATTGAGTCGAACACGATGTTGCTGCCAACTTCCTCAAATAGGTGAACTGTGCTCGCTGCGGCTTCGCGAACATCAACAACTGCTGGCAACACCTTGTAATCAACAACGACTGTTTCAGCCGCATCCTCACCAGCGGCTCGAGTTGTAGCAACTATTGCTGCTAAAGGTTCACCTACGTAGCGAACTTTGTCACGCGCCAACAATGCACGCTTGGCAGATTTGTTGAGTCCCGCCGGCATGAGTTCCAGGCCCAAGGACTCCGCAGTGAAGACGGCGACAACGCCATCCAGATCTTTGGCAGTAGAAGTGTCAATGGAGACGATCTGTCCGTGGGCAACGGTTGATCGCACGTAGGTGACGTGTAATGCGCCAGCAAGTAGGGGTTCATCAAACAAGTCGTCGACGTACTTGCCGCCCGTGGTCAGAAACTTTGGATCTTCCTTGCGGACGACACGATTTCCGAGAATGCTTCCACCCATGTTGATCTCCTCTAGCCGTGAGGAGACTCTAGAGCCTCACGGTGTCAGCGGGCTCAGTACTCCATCATCGTTTTCTGCCGCGCTCTTGGCGGCCTCAGCGCGAACGATGAGGATGTTCGAAACCATCGTGTAAGGCCAAGCTTTGGGCAGTTTCTTAGGTGCACTGGGGTCATCCAGAATCTCCAGTGGCTGTTCACCAGGCTTCACAAAACCGAGTTCGGTGCGAATCGCCATCTCCACGCCTTCAGGGGTGCGCAATTTCTCTATCTCCTTGGCCAATTCGGCATTAGCGTCAGCGAGTGCCACAAGCTCTTCTTTGGCCCGTGAGACGTCGCGCCGTTGGTTCACCCATTGGCGCACGGGCAAGATGAGGAGCGCAACGACAAATGCGACGACCACAAGTATTCCGACAGGCCATGCGATTGCTTGACCCGACCGACGCTGGATTACGCGGTCTTCTTTGGGGATGGGACGCGTGAATCCACTGGTTCTTGCCATGGATCCATTGTGGCTTCCACCACCGTGAGATTTATGTCATCGCATAGCGACTGGGATTCAGCGCTTTGGTGCCAGTGCGCCACGACCGAGGTAGCGAGCTGTATCGGCAAGATCCTGCTCAATCCTGAGAAGTTGGTTGTATTTAGCTACACGATCACTGCGTGCAGGTGCACCAGTCTTGATCTGGCCACAATTGGTCGCAACAGCGAGATCGGCAATCGTTGAATCCTCGGTCTCGCCGCTGCGGTGACTCATCACCGATGTGTATGCGTGGCGTGTTGCAAGATCCACGGTTTCCAGAGTCTCGGTAAGAGTTCCAATTTGGTTTACTTTCACGAGCACACTGTTTGCGGTCTTTCTGTCAATTCCCATCTGAAGACGCTTCGCATTTGTGACGAACAAATCATCACCAACGAGTTGCACTTTGCCACCGATTGCAGTGAGATC
>CAIYHK010000251.1 GCA_903925985.1 uncultured Actinomycetes bacterium | reverse complement strand
CGGTGTTAGAAAGCGGTGTTTCACAGCGCCAGCAATACGCCAGCACACGGAACCCCTCATAGATGAGACCCTTGTCCCACAGTGTGCGAAATGCCCACATCACACTTTCCATGTAGGTCACATCGAGGGTCTTGTAATCGTTCTCGAAGTCAACCCAACGCGCTTGTCGAGTTACGTAGCGTTCCCACTCATCCGTGTAACGCAACACACTGGTACGACACGCAGCGTTGAACTTGTCGATTCCAAATTCGGTGATACCAGGATGCCCAGAAACACCGAGTTCTTTTTCAGCTTCAACCTCAGCGGGAAGCCCGTGGCAATCCCAACCGAATCGACGCTCGACACGCTTGCCACGCATTGTTTGGTAACGCGGCACAGCATCTTTCACATATCCGGTGAGAAGGTGTCCGTAGTGTGGCAAACCATTGGCGAAAGGGGGTCCGTCATAGAAGACAAACTCGTTTTCACCTTTGAGACCAGCTTCGCGGGCTTCGATCGATGCCTTGAAGGTCCCGTCTCCTGCCCAATAGTCAAGTACGGCCTCTTCCAATGCAGGAAAGTTCGGCTGTGGTTCAACGTTCGGGTACGGCATGGATTCCTCTTCGGGTATTCCAGCAGACTGCAGCGACTAAGGACAACTAAGGAGAAGTCGCATCACCACGATCTGGATGAACAACAGCGCAATCAATGGTGAGAGGTCGAGCATTCCCATCCGCGGCATTACTCGCCTAATGGGTCCGAGCAAGGGTTCGGTGATCAACAGGAGTTTGTTATTCACCTGCTCCGCAACACCGCCTCTGGACAACGGGAACCACGAAAGAATCACCCGCCCAAAAATCGCCAGCACATAAAGCTGACAAATGAGACAAAGAATTTCCATCAATAATCAGCGCTGGTAGCCGTCCTGCGAACGGGCAGGTGGCTTCAATAAGAAAACGCCAATGGCGACTTTCTCCATAGTGCCACCGACTCCGTAGCAAACGCCGCTAGCGAAATCCACGAGTCGACGCGATATCTCACGATCGACACCTTCAAGATTCATGATCACCGGTTGTCCCTCGCGCAAGCGATCGGCAACTTCTTGTGCTTGGTCAAAACGCCGAGGCTTAACAGTTACGGGTTCACCTGGCTGCGGCAGAGGCTTCACACCTGACGTGGTGCGAACTCCAACGGGGCGCAACGCAGCACCGGAGTCTTCGCTACCAATTCGGCGCACTGCACCACTATCGGGCTCGCGCATTGGACGCACCGTGGGGCGACTCGCATCATCTGTGTAGTCAACTCGACCTGGCTCTGGGCGCGCGGCACGGGTCGGGCGCTCCATTTCTGCCGAAGGCTCGTAGTCCTCATAGACATCATCAGGGTTAAGGCCGAGATAATCCATCGCCTTCTTCCAAATGCTCATGTGGGACTACCTCCTTTCCGTTGTAAGGCTAATGCAAGAAATACAGGTGAAAGTGGCATCAACGGGCGCCGAAAAGGACTGTGCCGAGTCGCAGCACGGTGGCACCTTCAGCAACTGCGATCTTGAAGTCAGAACTCATACCCATCGCACAGTCCGCCAAGCCCAAGGTGTCGGCCAACAATCGAAGGGATTTGAAGCACTGTCCCGTGGCCACACTGCCCGCTCCAAGGGGCGCAATCGTCATGAGCCCAGATGCATTGACGCCTAAATCAATACAAAGTGCCAACAGGTCTTCTACTTCACTTGGGGAACACCCAGATTTCGAGCCCTCACCAGAGATATTTACCTGCAGCATCACTTGAGAGCCAGGTGCGCGTTTGGCGATCTCGCGCGCTAAACCAGCAGAATCAACCGTCTGCCACACATCGATTATCGGTGCGAGCAAGCGCACCTTGTTCGACTGCACGTGGCCGATGAAGTGCAATGGCAGGGGCTTCACATCGGCGAACTTAGACACCGCCTCTTGGGCGTAGTTCTCCCCG
>CAIYHK010000250.1 GCA_903925985.1 uncultured Actinomycetes bacterium | reverse complement strand
TTGATCTTCAGTAGGTGAAATTAAAAACCCGAGTGTGGCAAAAAGTTGAGATGCATCATGAACATCTGGCACCACGACGACAACATGATCAATTGCGGTGGCAACGGTGTCAAGTGGCGAGCGTTCAACTCCACCCGCACCTTTAGTTGGTGCTGGGCGTGAAGTCCCTGCAGCAGTTTCAATGCGATGCGTTTCAATGAGCAGCACACGAAACAGCTGCTCGACGAAATCGGCATCGACACCGGCATTGATTGCCCACTGACGTCGCGAACTGAGCACCTCGCGCACCCGTTGTGGCTGAATGACAGAAGCATCACTTCCTTGCTTCACATGGGCCACATCGCGGCAGACGTCCAAGCGGCGAGCGAGCAACTCAACAATGGCTGCATCAATCTCGTCTATCTCTGCCCGCAACTCAGGCAATGACCTGCCCGTGTTCTCAGTGCTGTCCACAATGCGAGCATAAACGGTCACTACGGCGTGAGTCACCCTGTTTCTGGTTACGCTTCCTAATCAATATGGGTCTCGTCTTTGAAGCAGAAATTACGCCCGGCATGTCCACTTCAGAGGTGGTGACACTTGCACAGATCGCCGAGGAAGCCGGGTTTGATCGCCTTGGCATTTCTGACGTGGTCTTTTGGCACGATTGTTTTGTACTCCTTGCACTCGTGAGTCAAAAGACGCAGAAGTTACACATGGGCCCGATGGTTACCAATCCGTATTCGCGTCACCCCGCAGTGATGGCAGGCATCATGGCGGCGTTACAGGACGCATCACAGGGTCGGATGTTTCTCGGCATCGGTGTAGGTGCAGGGCTTGAACAAGTCGGTATGAACTATGCACGACCAGTTCGCACTCTGCGTGAAGCACTAACCGCAATCAAAGGGTTGCTCGCCGGCGAGGAAGTCACACTGCATGGAGAGACCATCACAGTTGACCATGCGCGCATGGTTGGCCCAGTTCAGAGTGTTCCGATCTCGATCGGCTCGCGTAGCCAACAAGTGATGACTCTTGCGGGCGAGATGGCCGACATCGCTTTAGTCGGTGGGCGCAGTCTGAATCAGAAAATTGCTGATGACTACAAATCATGGGTTGCAGATGGCGCACGAAAGGTGGGCCGTGATCCAAATGCAATCGAGATCGCCCCGCGTCTCACATTGTGTGTTTCTTCCGATGGTGCACTCGCTCGTCAAAGCATGAAGCGTTACGCAGCGCACTACGCGACTTTGATACGTCATTCGGATCTGGTGGAACGCGATGGTGGAGAGTGGATGAAGCGAGTAGAGGCTGCGCTTGCGCGTTCATCCGGGTGGTATTTCGACCACGACCGCGTGGATGACCCCGAGCTCGACACATTGATCGATGACGAGATAGTGAGTCGCTTTGCGATTGCTGGCACTCCGGATGAGTGCATCGATCTCACGAAGGAAGTGCTCGCTCTCGGTTTTGATGGCGCGAGCATGAACTTGGCCGCGCCACGGCGTGAATCGATGTATGCGGGTCTGCGCGAAACCCTTGAACTGTCCGCCCCCGTGCTTCAGGCCCTGCGTTCACAATCCTGAGCCCATACGGCCATTCACGGGTATTTTGCCCAAAAGTGCCGTGACCCCGTAGCCTTGGAAGGTCCGTTTCGGCGCCCGATCATTCGGGAGTGCTGGGGCGTGATGCCATCAGCCCGCCGGGTTGAGGCGCAACAGCGTTTATGAAAGGCGCCGTTCCATGTCTAACGAAGCAATTGCCAAGCAGAGCACAATTGATCAGCACAAGCTCCACGGAACCGACACCGGTTCTCCGGAAGTGCAGATTGCTCTTCTCACTGAGCGCATCAATCACCTCACCGAGCATCTCAAGGTGCACGCCAAGGATCACCACAGCCGCCGCGGGTTGCTGATGCTGGTCGGTCGTCGCCGTCGCATGCTCGACTACGTGAAGGATCGTGACGTTCAGCGTTACCGTGACATCGTCGCGAAGCTTGGCCTGCGCCGTTGATATCAGAGGCAACGAAATAGCAAGCAATCAATAGCGGTTGAGGAACCGCTCATAGTGGTTGGAAGATCGCATCAGGCGTGACCAACTTGAAAGGAGACCGCAATGGCCGACGCCATTCGCGTGTCGGGTCCAGTATCGGGCACCGACAAAACCCTGTCGTTCGAAACTGGGAAGCTCGCGCAGCAATCCCAGGGTGCGGTAGTAGCCGCAATCGGACGCACAACAGTGCTGTCAACAGCAAACGCAGCAAAGTCCGTCCGTGACGGAATCGACTTCTTCCCGTTGACAGTTGACGTGGAAGAGCGCGCTTACGCAGCGGGCAAGATTCCGGGCGCATTTTTCCGTCGTGAGGGTCGGCCAACCGAACTCGCGATTCTCACGTGCCGTTTGACCGACCGTCCTTTGCGTCCTGCATTCCCAGACGGCTATCGCAATGAGACCCAAATCGTTCTCACCATCCTTGGTGCCGACCAGACCAACCCGCACGACGTGCTGGCTATCAATGCCGCATCTGCATCTTTGATGATCAGTGGCATCCCGTTCGATGGTCCAATTGGTGCGGTTCGTGTTGCTTATTCGCAAAGTGGCGAGTGGATTCCCCATCCCACATTTGAAGAGAGCAACGAATCAACCTTTGAACTCGTAGTCGCAGGTCGTGAACTCGACAACGGCGATGTGGCAATCATGATGGTTGAAGCTGGTGGAACCGAGAAGTCTTTTGGCTTCTACGCAAATGGTGCACCAAAGGTCAATGAGTCAGTACTCGCAGGCGGCCTCGACGCTTCCAAGGTTTGGATCAAAGAATCAATCGCCCTTCAGCGTCAGCTTGTGGCTAGCGTTCTCGCGGTCAAGGGTCCGATCACTCCTCTTGAATACACACCTGTTCTCGATTACAGCAACGAACTCTGGTCGGCAGTTGAGCGGGTGGCAACACCAAAGCTTGCACCAGCGGTGCAGATTTCACTCAAGTCCGAGCGCAATGCAGCAATCGATGCAGCCACTGATGCGACACTCGCCGAGCTTGCGGGCAACGACTCCGCACCCGGTGCATTCGCTGGGCAGGAGAAGCAGATCAAGGAAGCAGTGCGCTCACTGACCAAGAAGCTGGTCCGCAAGCGCATCGTGGAAGATGGTGTGCGTATCGATGGTCGCGGTCCACGCGATCTGCGTCCGCTCAGTTCTGAAGTTGGCATCTTGCCAACCGCTCATGGCACCGGACTTTTCCAGCGCGGTGAAACCCAAGTAATGAACGTGTGCACCCTTGCGATGCCACGCATGAATCAGTTGCTTGACACTTTGACCCCTGAGAGCCAAAAGCGATACATCCACCACTACAACATGGCCCCATGGGCGAACGGAGAAGTGGGTCGCGTTGGTTCACCAAAGCGTCGCGAAATCGGACACGGTGCACTCGCTGAGCGTGCCTTGTTGCCGGTAGTGCCAAGTCAGGAAGATTTCGCTTACACGATTCGTCTCGTGAGTGAAGTTCTCTCTTCAAATGGTTCAACCTCGATGGCCTCTGTGTGCTCATCCAGCCTTTCGCTGATGGACGCAGGTGTGCCGATCGTTGCACCAGTTGCAGGTATCGCGATGGGTCTCGTATTCGCCGAAGGCAAGTACACAACCCTGACCGACATCCTCGGAGCCGAGGACGCATTCGGCGACATGGACTTCAAAGTTGCCGGTACTGCCGATGCGATTACTGCGTTGCAGTTGGACACCAAGATCGACGGCATTCCAGCCGACGTTCTTGCCGCAGCATTGGACCTAGCGTAGGAAGCACGCCTCAAGATCCTGGAGAACATGAATCAGGCTCTTTCGGCTCCGCGCTCTGAAGTTGCAGAAACTGCTCCAAAGATCGTGTCGTTCAATATTCCGCTCGACAAGGTTGGTGAAGTGATTGGCCCGAAGGGCAAGGTCATCAACACCATTCAGCAGGAAACTGGTGCCGACATCGCAGTGAGTGACGACGGTGCTGTTGGAATCATCACCATCGGCTCGCCTGACTCCGCCAAGGTTGAAGATGCGCGTTCACGCATCCTCGCCATCGTTGACCCGCCGACTGCTGAAGTAGGCGAGACCTACGAAGGCCGCGTTGTGAGCATTACCAAGTTCGGTGCGTTTGTGAACATCCTTCCGGGACGCGATGGACTCGTGCACATCTCAAAGCTCGGCCGCGGCAAGCGCATCAACAATGTTGAAGATGTCCTGCAGCTTGGCGATGCGATCAAGGTGCGCGTCGATGACATTGACGACAAGGGCAAGGTAAGCCTTACTCCGCTCGACGAAAATGGCGAGCCGTATCCAGTAGCCGAAGGCAGCGATGATCGTGGCGGTCGTGACCGCAATGACCGCGGTGACCGCGGTGATCGTGGCGGCCGTGACCGTAATGATCGTGGTGGTCGTGACCGTAACGACCGTAACGACCGTGATTCCGCCAAGGATTCTGGTGACACCATCTCGGTCAGCTTCGAAGATGAGTTTGAAGCTGAACTCAGCAGTGATCTAGGTGACCTTGGCCCCGAATCCGGTGGCCGTCGTCGCCATCGCTGAGCCGAGAACAGTAGTAATTCCAACGCTCCATCAGTTCCGACACGGTGTAACTTCGCATTCATGGCAATCAAAGTCGCTGTAATCGGAGCTGGTGGTCGCATGGGTCGCACGGTGTGTGACGCCGTCGCGGCAGACCCCGATCTTTTGCTCGTGGCTGCGGTGGATCCGCACGCTGTCGGCGAAGTGGTCAACGGGGTTGAAATTCAGGCTGATCTGAAAGCCATTGCTGATTCGGGAGCTCATGTTGCTGTGGACTTCACGGTCCTTGAAGCAGCGCGTGTGAATCTGTCTTGGCTCGCGTTGCACGGTGTGCATGCAGTGGTAGGCACCACGGGATTTAGTGATGCGGATCTGGAACAGATCGAGTCACAGTTTCAATCAAGTAACTGTTTGATCGCCGCGAATTTTGCTATCGGTGCAGTACTGATGATGAAGTTTGCAGAACAAGCTGCGCCCTATTTTGAAACTGCTGAGATCATTGAATTCCATCACGACGCGAAGGCTGATGCGCCGTCTGGCACCGCAATGGCAACCGCGAAGCGGATGGCTGCGGCGAGTTCGGATTGGGCACCGGATCCCACCAAGACTGTGGTGGCCGAAGGTGCACGTGGGGGCAAAGGCCCAGCTGATATTCGCGTGCATGCAGTTCGTATGCGCGGGATGACCGCACACCAAGAAGTCATTCTCGGCACCGCTGGCCAAACACTCTCCATCCGCCACGATTCGTATGATCGCTCGTCGTTTATGCCAGGAGTGGTGCTGGCCTGTAAAAAGATCGCTGACCATAAAGGTCTAACGATTGGACTCGACGCTTTTCTCTGATTAGTCGTGAGTGTGCGGGTGTCCCGCATCGTGAATGTTCACGTCTGTTTCAAGAGTTTCGGGTGGAATCGGGTTGCGCTTTCGCACCTGCAATGCACTGAGTGCAAACAAGCCAGCCACCACCCACCACTGATAATCCTCGATCCAGTTAAGGAACGAGCGCACCTGATCTTCGAAGATGCGTCCACCGATCCAGAGAATCGTGAGTTTCGTGATAATGCCCGGAATTACACAAGCAAAGAATGTGCGCGGTGACATTTTGCGGTGCCCAACCAGCAAGCACACCACGTTTGAGCCCGGCATCAGGTAAACCGCAAGCCAGCCCGCACGGTCCACTGCCCGCTCCATCCACTTGTAAATGACCGGTGGCTCGCCGACGTTGTTTTCAACCCAGGTCACGGTTCGGTCGCCATACCAGCGACCCACGAAGTAGAGGGCTGTGGCTGCAAGAAGAATTCGCAGGAATCCAACAACTGCATACACGGGAAGATCGATGTATGGCACGGAGCCAAATAAGTTGCGGTTCCGCGAGGAGAGGATCAGGACCGCCAACGGATGGTCGTCCACAAGTGCGGGTCCGATATTTGAGCCTAGAGTTCCCGAGATAAATAACACCGAGGTGAGGGCTAGAACCACGCGACGCACGCAGGCAAACTAGTTCACCGAGATGGCGCTTTAGGGGTCAGGAAAGAGGATTGAGATGCAGGGATTAATGCAGGATTATCCGCTCACGTTGGTACACGTATTCGGGCGTGGCGAGCTTTACCACCGCGATAAGCAGGTGGTCACTTCGTATCCAACTGGAATGCACCGGATCACTTATGGTGAGTGGGCAGACCGCACCCGCCGCCTCGGTGGCGTGTTGGATGATCTTGGTATCTCAGCTGACGGCCGCGTAGCAACCTTTGCCTGGAATACCTCGCGACACTTAGAGCTCTACTTCGCCGCACCGTGCACTGGACGCGTGTTGCACACACTCAACATCAGACTCTTCCCCGAACAGCTCACTTACATCGTGAACCACGCAAATGATGAAGTGATCTTCATTGATAAATCACTTCTGGGTCTGCTTTCACCATTGTTCCCAACATTTGGGTGCGTGAAACATCTTGTGGTGATGGATGACACCGGTGATGGCAAACCACTTCCGGAATGGCCAGGTGTTCAGGTTCATGACTACGAGGAACTCTTGGCGCGTGCAAAGCCCGTGGAGTTCAAAGTCGAGGACGAGAATCGTGCGGCTGCCATGTGCTACACATCTGGCACGACCGGCAATCCAAAGGGGGTTGTTTACAGTCATCGGTCGTGTTTCTTGCACACGATGGGTGCAATGACCGTTGACAGTCTCGGTGCGCGTGAAAGCGACGTGATTCTTCCTGTAGTGCCGATGTTCCATGCCAATGCATGGGGGCTCGCATATGCGGGAGTTGCGGCTGGCTCCACTCTCGTCATGCCTGGAGCGAACTTGAGTGGGCCTGCACTTGCTGACCTGATTGTGAATGAAAAGGTCACTGTTGCTGCCGGTGTGCCAACAATTTGGATGCAGGTTCTCCCTGAATTGAAAGGTCGTGACACCTCTGCGCTGCGGTCCATTCCTTGTGGTGGCTCTGCTGTACCTAAGGCGCTGAGCGAGGGCTATCGGGAACAAGTTGGCCTTCCGATCACGCAGGCATGGGGAATGACCGAAACAAGCCCAATCGCGTCGGTTTGCTTCATGTCCGAAGCTGACAGCCAACTCTCGGTGGAAGAGCAAGCAGAACTACGCACAACCGTGGGCCAAATCGCATTCGGGGTAGAAGCTCGCGTCATGGTGCCCGAATCCAACACGCCGGTGCCATGGGATGGTGAGACCTCTGGAGATCTCCAATGTGCTGGGCCATGGATTGCGGCGAATTACTACAACGATGACCGTGCGTCAGAGAGCTTCACCGAAGACGGTTGGCTCCGCACTGGTGACGTTGCCGTGGTGGACCCTAAAGGCCGCATTCGTTTGGTGGACCGCACGAAAGACCTAATCAAGTCGGGTGGTGAATGGATTTCTTCAGTTGAAATTGAAAATGAATTGATGGGACACCCGAAAGTGAAAGAAGCAGCCGTTATCGGTGTAGTGCACGAGCGTTGGGGTGAACGTCCACTGGCCTGCGTGGTGGTGCGCGATGGAGAATCGCTAACCAAACAAGAAGTGTTGGATCACATTGCACCGAGTCTGGCCAAGTGGCAGATGCCCGACGACGTGGTGTTCATTGATGAAGTGCCAAAGACCAGTGTCGGTAAGTTCTCGAAAAAGACTTTGCGCGAGCAATTCGCCGACTACAAGTTGCCCTCATAGGGGTTAGTTCAGCGGCTATTTACTCGGCTTAGGAATTGACGGGTTCGTGGATTAGTTGCGTTGGTGAAAATTGATTCAGGCGAGCCCTTTTCAATGATGACCCCGCCATCAAGCATGCAAACGGTGTCGGAGATCTCGCGCGCAAAAGACATCTCGTGAGTTGCAAGCACCACGGTCATGCCCGTATTACGAAGGTTACGAACCGCATCTAACACTTCTCCAACAAGTTCAGGGTCTAAGGCACTTGTGATCTCATCTAATAGCAACACTTCGGGCTCGATTGTTAGTGCGCGCACAATTGCTACGCGCTGTTGTTGTCCACCGGAGAGCTGATCAGGGTAGGACTTCGCTTTGTCGGCCAATCCAAACTGCTCAAGAAGGGCAAGCGCTTGGGCCTTGGTGTCATTTGCTTTGCGACCCAGCACCCGCACCGGTGCAAGGCAAATGTTCTCCATTACGGACATATGGGGAAACAAGTTGTACGACTGAAACACCATTCCGATTCGGCGCCGAACTGGGTTGGGGTCATAGCCGGGCACTGAAATATCAATTCCACCAAACCAAATCTCACCATCATCAATTGGCTCAAGCAGGTTGATGCATCGCAACAACGTGCTTTTCCCCGAGCCACTTGGCCCAATGAGCGACACGATCTCACCTTTGGCGATGTCTAGGTCCAATGCATTTAGGACCGTGTTGGCGCCAAAGCTCTTAACAACCTTCTGCATCGAGATCAAACTCTGCGTGTTCACGAGACTCTTGTTCCAGATGTGCGGCGACGTTCGCGTTCAAGCAGCCAGTCGGTAGTGCGGGTCATTGGAATTGTGATCGCGAGAAAGATGATGGCTGCGCCAACATATGGGGTAAAGCTCGCAAACTTTGACTTGTCGATTCCTGCTTGGCGCAAAATTTCAATTGGCCCGATGAGACTTACCAGTGCGACATCTTTTTGCAGGCTGACCATGTCGTTCATCAGTGGCGGGATGACGCGTCGCACGGCCTGGGGGAGAACTACGTGGCGCATCGTCTGGGCATTGGATAGCCCGAGTGAGCGTGCGGCAGCGCGTTGGCTTTCATGCACGCTTTCAATACCGGCTCTAAAAACCTCAGATACATACGTGGCATAAGTGAGAACGAGTGCCACGGTTCCCCACAAAAGCGGGCTGTTCCACGGGCGCTCAAGGCCAAGCCCGGGTACGCCGAATCCAATCAGGTAAATCCAGAGCAAAACCGGAACACCACGCATTACATCGACATAGACAACCGCCAAGATCCGTAGCGGAAAAAGTGCGGGCGAGCGGCTGTTGCGAGTGACTGCCACCAGCATCGCGATGAAAAGAATGATCGGCACTGACCACAGAAAAATCTTGATATCCAAAACGAATGCATCAAGCAGCTTCGGGAATGTTTCGCCGAGTACCTCGCCGTTGAAGAATGATTTCTTCACCCGATCCCAGCGGGGCATTTTCGGAATCGCAACGATCAAAGTGATAGCCACGGCGAGTGTGCTCACCGTGGCTATCACCAAGCTTTTCCGTTTTCGCGCTCGTTCATACCGAGCGCGTTTTGAGAGTTGTGCGGTCACTACTCCGAGACTACGGGTGCGCCGGTTTCATCGGCGAGCCAAGTGCCCTCGATTGCGGCCAGCGTGCCGTCGTCCTTAAGCGTGGCGAGTGCAGTGTTTACACAGTCCACGAGTGGGTTGTCGAGGTCAAACACCAAACCAAACTCGTCGGCTTCACCACTCAAGCCAGCCGGGAATTGTCCGATAACCGAGGAACCCTCGATCTCAACAGCAGAGATATAGAACGCGGTTGGTAGGTCAACAACGATTGCGTCTACCTGTCCTGCCTCGAGTGCGGCCTTAGCGGCAGCGTTGTCGTCATAAACATATGGCTCGGTCTCGGGTTGAATGACTTCGCTGATGAAGTCAAGACTGGTGGTGCCTGTCTGGGCGCCAAACTTGATGCTCTTCAGGTCTGCAAGCGAGCTTGCTCCAGCAGCGGCGGAGTCTGAGAGGCCCACCATTGCCTGATTGGTCGTGTAGTACGGATCGCTGAATGAAACTGTTTCCTTGCGCTCGTCAGTAATTGAATACTGCTGCAAGTTGAAGTCGAAGTTCTTCGCTCCTGGCTGGATTGCTTCATCAAAAGAAGTACGCACCCACTTCACATTCGCATCAGAGAAGCCGAGTTCCTCGGCAACGGCGTAAGCAACAGCGGCTTCGAAACCTTCCTTGTTCTCGGGCGCATCGTCAATCACCCAAGGAGAGTAAGCAGGATTACCAGTAGCAATCGTGAGAACACCGTCTTCCAGTGTCTTGCCGGAGGTGCACTCGTTGCCCGCGCCGGCCTCGCTTGAGGCCTCGGTGGTTGTGGTATCTGAGTCGCTGTCATCGCTGCATGCGAAGAGAGCAAGGGATGAAGCGGCCGCAAAAATGACTGCGAGTCGACGCATTGGTGGTTCCTTTCGGTGGCGGTGGGCTTCAACTGAAAACCCGACCAGAAAGTTACCTTTTTCCTGAGCCGAGCCCAATCCCGGTGGGTGTTGACAGTGAGACACTTTGTGTCTTAATGTCTCACGTGATGGGTGTCACAGGGGATGTAGGGGACTTTCGGGCAACGGAACAGCGTGTGCTTGACGCTGCCAAAGAGGGCCTCGAAAAGTGGGGCTCTGAGCGCGTGACTATTGAAGACATCTGCAGCATCGCAGGTGTATCGCGAGCATCGTTGTATCGAATGTTCCCAGGTGGGAAAGACGTTTTATTTGAAGCGTTACGTGTGCGTGAGCTCGAAGAATTCTTTCAAGGTCTTCGTAGTGACACCAATGGTGCTGACAATCTTGAAGATCTCCTCGTTGCGATCATTGTCTCTGCAGGTCAACGCCTGCGCGATGACGCCCACCTAGCAGGAATGCTCGCTACCGAACCCGGAGTCACACTCACCGAACTCACCGTTGATGGAATGCCGCGCATCATTCGGGTTGCTTCAGTGTTCATGACACCGATGGTTGAAAAGTATCTGGATCGTGAAGATGCAGTACGGGTAGTTGAAGTTCTAGCGAGACTCGTGCTTTCTTTCTTCCTGGCGCCGAGCCCAATTGTGGATATCGCCGATGAGGTAAGCACAAGAAAGTTCGTCCGCACATTTATCGCATCGCCAATACAAGTTGCAGTAAGTCCAAAGTCCGAGAAGTGAATCAGTAGTAAAGCGAATAGGAGAAAACTATGACCATCATCGAACACTCAAACAAAGAGATCATCGGTCGCGATGACATCAATGATGTTGAGGCGATTCTCGCCATCACTAACACCGATGTAAATGAGATCGAGCATGTTGTTAAGAACAACTGTGACTCGGTTTTTAGCTGGGACTACAGCAAGTCGCGCCCAGCGCTGCACAAGCTCTACGAGAAGGCAAAGACCGGCCAGTGGAACGGCACGACCGATCTTCCTTGGAACACTGAAGTTGACATCGAAGCAACTGTTACGGCTGACCAGGCAGTGCTCGGCTCGGGTCTTGACCCCAACCATTACGACGGCACGCCAATTGCCAAGTGGGGCGACAAAGAATGGCTCGAGTTTGGAATTGAAAGCCGCCGTTGGATGCTGTCGCAGTTCCTTCACGGCGAGCAGGGCGCATTGATCTGTACCGCCAAGATCGTGGAAACTGTCCCGTGGTACGACGCCAAGATGTATGCCGCTACTCAAGTGGTTGACGAAGCACGTCACGTTGAAGTTTTCGCTGAGTACCTGCACTCCAAGCTCGGAGGCCAGTACCAAATCAACGCCCACCTGCGAATGCTCCTTGATGACATCGTGGCGGACTCCCGCTGGGATATGACCTATCTCGGAATGCAGATCATGGTCGAGGGCCTCGCGCTTGCAGCCTTCGGATTCATGCATCAAACCACCAGTGAGCCCCTGCTCAAGCAACTGTTGCGTTACGTCATGAGTGACGAAGCGCGTCACGTGGCTTTTGGTGTTCTCAGCCTCAAAGAGGTGTACGACGGCATGACCGACGCTGAGATGAAGGATCGCCAGGAGTTCGCTTTCGAGGCCTCAGTTCGCATGCGCGACCGATTCATTCAGCAGGAAGTCTGGGAACACTTCGGCATGAAGCCAAAGGAAATCGCTCCAATGGTGCTGAAGGATCCCACCCGTATGGTCTTCCAGCAGATGCTGTTCTCCAAGATTGTGCCGAACTGCAAGAAGCTCGGCCTGCTTGACCGCAACGACTCCTGGCTGCGCCACCGCTTTGAGGATCTCGGCGTCATCCAGTTCGAGGACTGGGAGAACACCGGCGAGGAGTACCTCAAGTTCGAGCTCGGAGAAGAGACTCCGAACCCGATTCAGCACTGAGCAAAAGACTCCAAATAATTTCGTTAGGCGCAATAGGGTAGGGGTCGTTCACCGCTACCCGAAGGGATGCACATGGCGCGTTTTGGTCACGTGTTGACAGCAATGGTCACACCGATGCGCGACGACGGATCGGTTGATCTTGACGAAGCGCAACGTCTCGCCAAATGGCTTGTCGCCAACGGTAATGACGGCCTCGTGATTGCAGGCACCACCGGTGAATCATCGACCCTTACGGATCCCGAAAAGATTGACCTGTGGCGTGCGGTACGCGAAGCCGTAACCGCACCGGTAATCGCTGGTACTGGGTCAAATGACACTGCACACTCAGTGCATCTCACCAAGGAAGCCACTCGTATTGGTGTCGATGGCATCCTTGCCGTGTGTCCTTATTACA
>CAIYHK010000249.1 GCA_903925985.1 uncultured Actinomycetes bacterium | reverse complement strand
GCAATTCTTGCAATCCCAATAGTCGGTGCTTCAGCCTGTGGTGCTGTGATTAACACCGTGAAAGGCATGCCGGATCCGCTTGGCCAGAGTGCTGAACGCCTTTACATGCCGCCAGAAGTCAGCGGTCTCACCACGGTGATCCGCAGCGCTTGGCCGCCCGCGGTTTCAATCCTGGCTTGTACACCCGTCTTGATCGTGCGATCCGCGGAAGAGAATGGGATGAACGTCATTGGCGCCGCTATTCGTGGTGCAGTTGCGTGCTCTTTGGCGATTGTGTTGATCGTGGGTTGGGTGCACCAGCGTGATGTGATCCAAAAATGGTGGCGTGATGTCATGGAAGGTGGTCGCGCTGCACAAGCCGATCGATCAAAGAGTGAAGGCGGTCTGCTGTGAACAAACATCCGAAACCACCGGCCACGAACGACAAGTTGCACGTGCCGTCCAGCCCGCCTGCAGCACTAGAACTTCACGCAGTCGAAAAGAACTATGGCGATGCAACTGCGCTTGAGACACTCTCACTTCGGGTGGAGTCTGGGCAGCGCGTGGCACTTCTTGGCCACAATGGTTCTGGCAAGACCACGATGTTGCGGATGTCGTCAGGATTGCTCTCAACTTCATCAGGTGACATCACTATTTTCGATCAACCCGCGGGCAGTCTCGCAGCACGTGCAAGGTTGAGTTACATCGCTGACCAGCCCACGTTCTATGACGATCTTTCACTTTGGCAACACCTTGAATACGTCGCGCGTCTTCATGGCGTAGACAACTGGGATCAGCATGCAGCAGATCTACTGGATCATCTGGGGCTATATGAACGCGCAGATGATCTCCCGAATAGTTTCAGCCGCGGCCTCAAGCAGAAAGCCGCAATCGCGATTGCATTTGTGCGTCCATTTGAACTGTTGATTGTCGACGAGCCATTTGTCGGGTTAGATGCTGCGGGCAAGGACGCGTTGTTAGAACTCTTTGACCAAGCCCATGAGGACGGTGCCGCGCTAGTAGTGGCCACTCACGAACTCGGTTTTGTCCATTCCGTCCAACGCATAATTGCTTTGCGGGATGGCAGCCTTGTCTACGACGGCCCTCCGGGGGATGCCGACGTAGGTGAACTTGTGCGACAGGGCTAGTAGCGTCAAAACCATGTACGAGTACGACCATGTGTCCGCGCCCGCCACGAATCCGACTGATCTGACTTCTCAGCTCAACACCAAGAACGCTGATGGGTGGGAAGTTGTCACCATATATACGTGGGACAAAGCAGTTGTGGCGATCATTAAACGCGCTCGCCGTGGCAACAGCCCATCGCAATATCTGGCCACTGCCACAACACAAGTCACTGATGCGGTGGCGTCTCCAGCGGCTAGCGCTCCTGCCAACTGGTACCCAGATCCATCGGGACGCTTTGAGCTTCGTTATTGGAATGGCGAAAAGTGGACCGAGCACGTTTCCACCGGTGGCCAACAATCCACCGACGCGCCGGTCAAGTAACACTGAGTTAATTCATGCAGGTCACAACCATTGGCCATGCCGGCCTCATGGTGCAGGCCGGTGGCAAGACCATCGTTTGTGATCCTTGGTTTGAGCCAGCATTTTTTGCATCGTGGTTCGT
>CAIYHK010000248.1 GCA_903925985.1 uncultured Actinomycetes bacterium | reverse complement strand
CGTGTTTGCCCGCGACAAAGTGGAGCCACAATTTCTTCACGATCCGCGTCTCGTTAAAGAGTTACCTGAGCCACAAAAAACGAGTGTGCTCAACGCATTGTCTGATTCAATTACCGGCACTTTCAAATGGACAATCCCAGCGATGGTGCTCATCTTCGTTCTGGCAGCAATGGTGAAGGAAGTGCCATTACGCCAGACGATTGGCCCCAACACGGGTACGACAGACTAGGTAATCAGCAGTCGGGGTCGTCTACGTTCGCTGCCGAAGTGACATGAACGTACGTGCGCTCGGTGGCGAAACGCTTTGCATCGTGCTCAGCGAGTGCGATGTTGTGCGAATCCACGTGAACGATCCGGGGCTGGAACCCCTCAAGCTCTGATTCTTCATACGAGGCGTACGCAACAATGATCACGAGATCGCCAACCTGCACCAGTCGCGCAGCGGCGCCATTTAGGCAAATCTCACCAGGCTGCCCTTCCATCGCATAAGTCACGATCCGGGCGCCGTTGTCGACGTCCAAAACGTGCACTTGTTCAAACGGGCGAATGTCAGAACGGCGAAGTAAATCGGGGCAGATTGAAACAGAGCCGACATAGCCCAACTCAGCACGTGTAACACGTGCACGGTGGATCTTTGCTCGCATCATTTCTCGCCGCATGGGGGTTCTACTCTGGCATCTACTTGGGTTCTTTGGGAAGCCCGAGGACTCTTTCACCCACAATATTGCGCTGGATCTGGCTGGTGCCGCCCCAAATGGTCTCGGATCGCGAGAAGAAGAAGGCCGACATCATCGCGCTGACCGGATAGCCAGGGCGGCGCCTTTCCCGTGCAGTGCCTGGCCATGAGCCATCTCCACCACAGTCAACAAGCATCGCTTCGGGACCGTAGATATCAAGCCCGAGCTCCATTGCTTCTTTGTGCATCTCAGACCAGTACATCTTGTTGAATGCACCAATTGCCGCAACACTCAAGTCGCGAGAGTTGTTAAGTGTGGCGCTGAGGCTGCGCAAACCATGGAATCGAAGAATGTGAATCTTCGCGTAGAACTTCATGAGGCGCTGGCGAATCACTGGATCATTGATCGCCCCATTGCGCTTTGCGGCTGCGACGATGATGTTGTATTCCTCTTCGAAGCGGCGATAGCCAGTGGTGGCACTTGTGCCGCGTTCAAAAGCAAGAGTGCTGTTTGCAACCTGCCAACCGTTGTTGACGCCACCGACGACATTGTCCTTCGGGCAACGCGCGTTGGTGAAGAAAACCTCGCAGAACTCTGCGGTGCCGTCGGGCTGCACAATTCCTCGTACTTCAACACCTGGCTGGTCCATCGGCACGAGTAGATACGAAATGCCTTTGTGCTTTGGCGCATCGGGATCAGTGCGTGTCAACAAGAAGCAGTAGTTCGCATGATGACCTTGAGTGGTCCAAACTTTCTGACCGTTGATAACCCATTCGTCGCCGTCGAGAATCGCGCTGGTCTTCAAACTCGCGAGGTCGCTACCACTGTTCGGCTCGCTGAAGCCCTGACACCAGCGCACCTGTCCGCTCAGAATTTTTGGCAGGAACTCTTTCTTTTGTTCCTCGGTACCCCACTGCAAAATAGTCGGGCCAACCAAAGTGTCGCCGAAGAAATCAGCTCGCATGGGTGCCCGCGCATTCGCAAACTCCTCAGAGAGAACGACACCCTGCATCGTGGTCAAACCTTTGCCGCCATATTCCTTTGGCCAGGTGGCGCAGATCCAACCGCCCTTGAACAATTTCTCGGGCCATTCGTCATTGAACTTCTTGCGCTCTTCGGAGCTCATTTCG
>CAIYHK010000247.1 GCA_903925985.1 uncultured Actinomycetes bacterium | reverse complement strand
TTGGCACAAGCGGTCGTACTCTTCAGCCGAGCCATCACACCAGTAAATGTCCTTTGGTTGCAGAATTGCCGCCCACTCCTTAACCCAGTTTTGGAGTGCTTGGTTGTTGCTGGTGCCACTCATCGCGGTCAATCTCCTTGGGGGAACTTTGTATTTGTGGTGGGGTGGTGCTCGTTCAGTTGGGTGCCGAGTCGTAACCCGGGGTGCCCATGTCTGATTCTGAACCGAGGCGCAGCGAGGTCGCGCGGCCTTCGGCGTCGAGTGTGAAAACTACGCGCTGCCCTTGGCGAAGCATGCGAAAGATCGAGCCTTCGAGGGCGTTGTCGGCGAGTTCGTACTCAGTGAGATCGGTGTCTGTAATCACTAGGCCCAACCCGGAATCCGGATCAAAGGCTTTGATTACGCCTTGCATCAGCGACCGGCTTTTGTGACTTTGCCAGCCTTGATGCAGCTGGTGCACACATTCACGCGCTTTGGTGAGCCGCTGACGATTGCACGAATCCGTTGGATATTCGGATTCCAACGACGCTTCGTACGACGATGCGAGTGGGATACCGACATGCCCCATGAGGGTCCCTTGCCGCAAACTTCACATTTCGATGCCATCTCACACCTGCGATCTAACTTTTGGGGGCCGGAATGGGTCCATTTCCCAAGGCCACTAGGGGGAAAAGCCTACCAACGGCATCCCTGCGTACCCAATCTCGGGGCGCGGGCTCAGCCTTCCAGTTTCAGGGCCTGCTTGGGGCAGGACTTCACGGCCAACTCAACCTTTGGCCGCAGGGACTCATCTGGATTCTCGTTGATGACGTACATGAAGTCGTCATCACGTAGTTCAAACACCTCGGGGCAAACGCTGGCGCACACTCCGTGGCTGTCGCAGTTTTCGTAGTCCACTATGACTTTCATTCCTCTGACACTAATGTCTCTCGGACGCGGTCGTTGTCGACTGCTGGGGGAAAATTAGGGGGTACCAATGGCTTCGGATGTTGTGTTCGATCCGTACAGTGACGTCTACTTCGACGATCCTTACGACTTGTACAAGAAACTGCGCGATGAAGCGCCAGTCAGCTACAACCCGACATACAAGTTCTATGCGTACTCGCGATACAGCGATGTTGTTGATGCGTCCAAAGATTGGGCTACATACTCGAACGAGTGGGGCCACGCAGCAACCATGGTTCATCTTCCCGAGCGCCCACCGCAGGCGCCAGGTTCAATTCTCACGATTGACCCACCAATGCACGAACGTTTGCGCAAACTCGTCAACCGTTCGTTCACGCCACGTGCCGCTGCAAAGTTTGAACACATCGTTCGCGGTGTGATCGCAGAAAAAGCAGACGCAGTGCAGGGGCAAAAGGTTGTCGACTGGGTAGCGGAATTCGCCGCACTCTTCCCCGTTGAAGTGATCTGCTCAATTCTTGGTGCGCCAAAGGCTGACCACCAGACGCTGCGTCATTGGGTGGATGAACAATTGACCATCAATCCGCTGAAGCCAATGGACACTGGCGATATTCAGCGAGCGAGGCGTAGCTTCAATTACTTCCTTGAACTCGCAAAGGAGAAGCGCAAGAACCCGGGCGACGACATGATGTCAGAACTCATCACCGCAGAGGTCGAGGAAGACGGCGAAGTTTCGCGTCCATTGAGCGATGAAGAAGTCG
>CAIYHK010000246.1 GCA_903925985.1 uncultured Actinomycetes bacterium | reverse complement strand
GAATTTCTTCGGCACCAATTTTTTCAAACGGTGACGAGCGTGGTTTGGCGTATTGTCCCGCAATGCGCCCTACCTTCACTACCGGCACGCCCATGCTGTAGGTGAGCACCACTGCCATCTGCAGAATCACTCGCAGCTTTTCGCGGATGTTTACCGCTGAGAACTCATCAAAACTTTCAGCACAGTCGCCGGCTTGGAGCAAGAACGCATTACCTGCAGCGACTTGTCCGAGAGAAGCGCGGAGCTTTCGGGCCTCACCCGCGAATACGAGTGGAGGCATGCCAGAGATTTCTTTCAGCACGCGGTCGAGATCGGCCGAGTCGGGCCAATCAGGCTGTTGGGCAGCCGAAAATCCCTTCCAGGAATCGGGAGTCCAGTTACGAGCCATTCATCAAGCCTTGCCGCTCGGACAGGGCTGGTGCAACGCGGTTTAGGCCGTGAGGATGCGCTCGGCGTCGATCTTTAGGTGATCCAACGCACGCGAGACCATGCGGCGCGCCGCTTCGGCCGTGACATCAAGCTTCTCGCCGATCTCACGGAAGGAGTGGCGCTCACCATCCACGAAGCCAAAACGGGCTTCGACCGCGTAACGGGCGCGCTTGTCGAGGGTGCCAAGGAGTTCCTGCATCAGCGCGATGTCCACCTGCTCAAGGATGCTCTCTTCTGGAGATGCCATTTCTGATGGGTGGAGGTCACCGATTGTGGTGTCGCCGTCATCGCTTACGGTCTTGTCGAGAGACACCGGTGAGGTGAGGCGCTGCAATTCAGCGAGCTCGCCATCAAGCTGCTCGTTGTCTGGGGTTTGGTGACGAAGCGCTGAGCGAAGGTTCGCCGCACGGTCACCAGGAATGCGGATCAGGCTCGCCTTTTGGTCAAGTGCGCGACCAATTGACTGACGGATCCAGAAAGTGGCGTATGTGGAGAACTTGAAACCACGACGCCAGTCGAACTTGTCCACTGCGTGTTCGAGACCAAGGTTGCCCTCTTGAATGAGGTCCAACAGGTCCATGCCCTGGGGGAGAGGGTAACGACGCGCGATGGACACCACGAGGCGAAGGTTTGCTTTGATAAAGCGTTCCTTGGCTTCAGCTCCGGCGCGTGCCTCACGACGAAGCGCCACCGATTTTTCACCGGCAGCGATCCGCGCATCCGCTGCGCGACCAGCCTCGATTGCCTTAGAGAGCGTGCGCTCGTCTGCGGCGTTCAGCAAGGGGGTTTTGCCTATTTCCTGAAGGTAAATGCTAATTGAATCACTCATGGTGACTATTACAACCAATCTGGCTCTGAATTCATTCCCTTAAAGGGGAGTACTTAGCCGTAGTAGGTGCGTCATTGGTCACGTCCCCGGGAAGGCCCCTAAAGGGCCCGTTGCCTAGACTTTCTAACCGTGCCAGAACGGATCGGACTTTTCGGTGGCACGTTTGACCCGCCGCATGTTGGCCACCTGGTTACGGCTGTCAACGTGCGACACGCGCTCAACCTTGACCGCGTGCTGTTGATGGTCGCCAACAACCCCTGGCAAAAGGAAGGCTCACGCCCGATCACGCCCGCCGAAGATCGTGCTGCATTGGTCGAGGCAGCGGTGAGAAATGTCCCAGGCATCGAAGTGGGTTACGACGAAATCGGTCGCGGCGGCCCTTCATACACCGCAGACACTCTGGCTGAACTCGCCGAGCGTTATCGGGGTGCTGAACTGTTCACCATTGTTGGAGACGATGCGGCCGCTGGATTCCCATCCTGGGAGAGATTCCCCGAAGTGCTCGAATTGTCGACCGTAATCGTGGTCGATCGCCCCGGTGCACCCGTGGTGCTGCCAACCGGAATTCCATGGGTGCGAGTAGAGGTGCCACGCCTTGAGGTTTCTTCCACCGACCTTCGTGCCCGTTTCAGTGATGGGCGACCACTTGACTATCTCGTCACCTCTCCCGTGATGGAGGAAATTCGTGAGCGTGGTCTTTACGGAGTTACAGAAGCGGCAGCGAAGTGACTGCAATTGCAAATAAGCGCAAACGCTGGACACAAATTGCGATCGCACTCGGTGTTGTAGGCGCCATCGCGGTGCCCACAAGCCTCGCTGTGGGTTCGTACTCGCTACTGAACGCCAAAGGTGGCAATGAGATTGATACTTCTGATGTATTGACCATCCCCGCCACGCCTGGAGCGTTGTTGGCGGTCACTGATGCCGAAGGCAACCTCGCTAGCGCCAATGTGCTTGCGCTTGCACCTGGTGGAGTTGGCGGCACGGTGATTTCGGTTCCTGTAGGTGCACTTGCCGACGTTGGTGAAGGTGAAGAACCCCGCCGCATCGGGGACGTGTTCGCCGCAAAAGGTCTTAAGGGTTTCAAGACTGAAGTTGAAGGCCTACTTGATGTCACTTTCTCGGTAGCAGCTGCAATGGATCCCCAGAAACTCGCTGCACTATTAGAACCATTTGCCCCCGGCACCGTTACCCTCAATCGCCCGGTTACTGAGACAGTGCTTGGCAATGAAAGCGTTGTCGTGCCCGCCGGAGATAGCGAAGTCAACGCTGAACAAATGGCGCTGTTACTTAGCGCTGTACGCGCTGATCAGCCCGAGCAAGTGCGTTTTGAGCGGTCGATTGCGATGTGGACTGCGGTGGCGACTGCGGTTGGTGATGGCATCGAACCCGACGGCGACCTCGAACCGCTTGATGCAGATGGCGCCCCAACTTCATTCAAAGGTTTTTTCGATCGCATGGTTGCTGGGCCGCTGCAGGTGTATCAG